>JAYWHF010000464.1:0-2853 GCA_043777855.1 Gammaproteobacteria bacterium
TTGCCAATTGTCGCTGCTGCCTATGGCGAGCAGTTTGGCGTTAACGTTGTACTTTCGGGAACAGATGCTTATACAGATGGTAAATCTATTGTCATACCGTTGCTCAGCGCAATGAGTGAGATGAGGGAGATATTATTTGGCTATCTGGCTCACGAAGCAGCACATGTCAGGGACTCTAACTTTGAGGTTATTTCTCAGTGTAAAAATTCCCTGGAGAAAACCTTTACCAATTTGTTGGAGGATATCCGTATTGAAAAGTTGATCCAGGATGTGTTCCCTGGTACGCAGTTTACACTGGATGCCATGTGGTCCTATGTGGTGGAGCAGGGGATGTCTCCTCCATCTTTACCGCATCAAAATGAAGCGAGCCAGCTTTGCCAATACCTTCTTCATCGCTTGCGGTCAGAAGTGTTGAAAAGGCCAGCCTCTTTACCTTTAGTAAATGTAAGTAAGCGTGTTCTGGAGAAAACATTTCCAATAGGTTTCTTCATTCGTTTGGATGGGCTTCTTGTGAAATATTTGGATTCCTTAACCTGCACACAGGATTGTTTAGTTTTAGCGCGCGCCATCATCAAGGCTATTAAAGAAGCTGAAGATGAAGAGCGTAAGCGCCAGGATAGAAGCGATTCTGAAAACACCAAAGATGCTTCAGTCGGAAATGTGGCTGAAAAATCCACTCAAAGCAGCAGTAGGCAGTCAGGAACATCCAGCGACAGTGAGGTAGGCGGTAGTTCGACCTCAACGGACAATTCTTCTCAAAACGGAAGCGTGTCTGGATCTTCAAATAGTAACCTGCCTTCTTTGGCTGATCGCTTGCTTAATGAAACCGATCTACCTAATGACGCAATTTCGCAGTTGAAGGAAAGGCTTACTGAGCAAGCACGCAACGATAATGGTGGCGAAAATATCATCATTAATACGTCAAGTGCTGGTCGTGATGTAAGAAATTCCGGCGAGACGGGTAGACTTGAAACAGGAATTCTTGCTTCATCGGTTATTAGATCCCGGCTCCTTGGGTTGCTTCAGGCGCGATCTCGTGAAAAACAATGGCTGCACACTCGAGGAAAACGTGTTGATGGAAAGCGGTTAACTCGCGTTGCATCAGGTAATTCACGGGTGTTTATTCAGCGGGATGAACAACGCCAGCCGGAAACGGCAGTGCATGTGTTGTTGGACTCTAGCGGTTCTATGAAGTCCATGCAAAACATCGCTAACCAAGCAGCAGTATCGCTAGCGTTAGCTGTTTCAACGATCCCTAAATGCGATATTGCTGTGTCAATGTTTCCTGGGGTTGATGGAGCAGTAAGCCCAGTCATATATCGCGGTCAACCGGTACGTCCTAGTTTAGGACGTTTTGCTGTTTGCTCCAGCGGAGGTACCCCTCTTGCTGAAGCGATGTTGTATGCAGCACGCGAGCTTGCCCAAAGTCGGCGTCAACGCAAAGTACTTATCATCGTCACAGATGGTGCTCCAGAAAATGGTAGCTCAGTGAAATACCTGAATTGCCTCATCTCTAAACACGTTGATATTTACGCAATAGGTATTGGCTCTAAAGCAGTTAGTCAATATTTCAAAAACTGGTCAGTGATTAATGATGTAAATCAGCTTCAAGCTGCTTTGTTTTCAATCGCCGGCCAATTCTTGAATATCAACTGATCGTAATTATTTTTCATAACCCCACGGGATATAACTGTTCCCGCTGGGGAGAGTTGTATCCCTCTTTTTTACTCGGAGGTACAACATGTACCAGCTTTCTTTGCTGGAATATTTGGAACTGCTCACCAATGCATCACCTTCGGATTGTGAAGAGTTGGTGAGTTTTCCAGAGATATTAACGGACGACGATATACTCGATCTTAGAGAAAATCTTTTAATTGAGACCGCAAAGTCTGCTTTCGGTGAGAGCAGTGGTGGCCGGAAACCGAAACCATCCGCTGAAGCTTGGGAGTGGATCATTTCAGAAGAGCAGAAGTTACCGTTTTCATTTGATAACTGCTGCATTGCGTGCGGCGCTGATCCCGAATTAATGCTCGGGTGGTTGCGCTACTACAAACGCAAACTCTGCAAACGCTAGTTAGCTCAACATAACTCCATGGGACATGAACACTTTGTCCCTACCGGCATAGTGCGTCCATTTTTTAAAGGTAAACATTATGTCTATACCAAAATCATCTACTCCAATAGATCACGTTAATGCACACGGTACCGCAGTTCGTTTGATCACGGTACACACTCCTGAGCTGGTTATAGAATTTTCGTATCAGCTCGTTGGTGGCACCTGGGTTCGTTTCAGGCGTGTCGCATATACCGTTCATTGATAAACAGTAAGGAGTGTCCTATGAAGAGAAATTCGACGGATTTAAAAAATCGGATGGAAGGACATTGGTTAAGGGCTTTTTCAGCTCTTGCACCAGCCCTTCAACACGCGGTGGATAATGTGGGGCGTAACGTACCTTGCCCAGTCAATGGAGGTACAGATGGCTTTCGCTTGTTCGACGATGCAAATGCCACTGGAGGCGGCGTTAAACAATCATGGCGTATCATTCCAGAAGGGATTGATATGATTATGTGGGTAAATAATTGGTCGTTTACAACTGCGTTTGATGAGCTCGACGCATGGTTGGGCGCTCGATCTTTTAAAAGCGGACCCATTTATTTGCCTGAACCCGATAAAATGATAGACGAAAAAAACCTTCGGGCCTGGCTAAACAAAATTTGGCTAGAGGCATTTTCGCTGGATCATTTGATGTCGTATCCAGCAAGAGCATATTTCAGCTATCGCCGTGTTCCTACAGCAGCTCAGGGTAGTAGTGATATTCGATATCATCCTGGCTTAACTTATAAAGACAAAAA
>JAYWHF010000465.1:0-7904 GCA_043777855.1 Gammaproteobacteria bacterium
TAACCTATTTAATCTATACACTGAGAATCGGTGGGGTTAAACTCGTCAGCTGCTACCTAAAACACGCTGTTTTTGAACCGTGCCGTTTTTTGGACATACGGCCATGAAGAACAAAGTAAGCGGGTACTCTTTCGGCTAGGACATTGGAAATGACATCCAAGTGCTCAGTTCTTTCTGTTAATACCAATACCTTTCGCCCAAGATTAAAAGCATTTAATGTTTCGGCAACAATTTTTTCTGTTCGCTCTGCATCATTGGCTAGATGACGAAATACATCTTGAATACCTGCATCCTGCGGTAGCTCAATGCGGCTGTGTGAGGATATTGGTATTACTTCTAAATCGTTCGGCGCATTTTCGGATTTAGTAGCAGTATGGCGAATTGGGCCGCATTGCATAAAAATAATAGGCTGTTGACCATCGCGCCGAATTGGTGTGGCGGTTAAGCCTAAAACAAATTTAGCCTTTACTTGCTTTAATATCGCATCGAAAGAGAAGGCACCAATATGATGGCATTCATCCACGATAACCTGACCATATTTTTCGACAATGGAATTAATTTCACCTTGGCGAGAAATAGACTGCATAACAGCAATATCTATTTTCCCTGTTGGTTTATTTTTTCCGCCGCCGATGACTCCAACAACGCCTTTTTCTACCGCACCTTTTTCATTAGTAAGAAAGGATTGCAGGCGCTCTTGCCACTGCTTTAATAATTCAGTTCTGTGAACAAGGATTAATGTATTAACACCGCGCTTAGCAATGATCGCTGCAGCGGTAACTGTTTTGCCAAAAGCAGTAGGTGCGCAGAGTACACCTACATCGTGCCTTAACATTGCCGAAACAGCTGCTTCTTGATCTGTACGTAGCACACCTGAAAACTGTGTATTAATCAGCTCGCCTGTATATCGCTCATCTTGAAGTTCACATCGAATTTTATTTTCGCTAAGTAAATTTTCAACGGCATCTAAACAACCACGAGGCAATGCAATATGCAGTGGATAGTTTTCTGCACAGCCAATAACTCTCGGCTTATCCCACACAGGCAGACGCATTGCTTGCGCTTTGTAAAATTCTGGATTTTGAAATGCTGCTAAGCGAATAATTCTATTCGCTAGCGGCTGAGGTAAAGCTTGCTTTTCAATATAGATTAAATTGGCCAGCGTCAGCTTTAACGATTTTGGCATGACACCAGGAATTTTATTGCTTCGATTTTTTTCACGCTTCCAAGGCTCTTTTTGATCCTCTTCATCGATAAAAGTAACATCTAACGGATGTGCATTACCGGTAGCGGTGAAAATAACAGGCTCAATGTCATAGGGAGACATTGGCTTTATTGAAGATAATAATACCCATTGATCGGCATAAGGATTAAAATTTTCATCAACAAAAACACTACGATTATGTTCACGAGGCTTTTTCTGTAAAGGTAATGCGATTAGGTTTCCAAAACCACCCTTTGGCATAGTGTCTTGGTTGGGGAAAAGCCTATCGTATGAATTTAGTTTTAATTGTCGAGTGCGTGTACAGGTATGGCTAATAATTGCGGTTCCCAAGCGACGAGCATCACGGGCGGCCACTCGATCAGCAAAGAATATCCATACATGAGCACCATTACCAGAACGTGAAACTTCGAGTGCAGCCGGAATATTTAATTCCGCGCATGACTGCATAAATGCATTTGCATCTTCTTTCCAGTCTTGCTCATCAAAATCGACCGCAAGAAAGTAACATGAGTCATCACTTAGCAGGGGGAATACGCCGATAGTTTGTTTACCCGCAAGGTGGTCATAAACCACTGCATCGGTCAGAGGCGCTAATTTGCGATTGCCACAATCTGAACATTTGATGCGGGGCTTTTCACAAACTCTAGGAACCCACTCATTTTCGCAAGCGGGCGCATAGCCTGATTTCCCTGTTGTTTTACTTTCCCATCGAACAGGATAAATATCTGTTCGACCGCGAAATAATTTGCGAAAGATATTTACCTTTTCAACCGTGCTAATCAGTGAAGGTTCTACTTCAACAAAACGAATGGGTTCTGGCTCGACTTCTATTTTTTCTTGAAGACGCCAATCAATGCCATGAAGCTCAAGTAATTTTATTAATCGAGTATTTTCAACGCGTAGTATCTCAATATCTTTCTCCACAGCAATTAAATCCACTATTGAAAAATTTATACGAGTAGAGATTTAATAAACACCTCCAATTTAATTACTTTTTACTAAACTCTAGCCCGCGCTCTAATCTGCTGCTCTATACGTTGTGATATTTGGGTATACAACTGTGCATTTTCATTTTCACGATCAGTTAGTGTGACAACCAGCGCGTAATCTTCTTGCTCGAAACTCATCGACTCACCCCACTCTTTGTCTTGGCGAGTAACTACCACAAACCATTTTTCTGTAGGATTTGGCTGTCGAATACGCCAAGTTGAAGATTGAACAGTACCTTTACCTCTCAACTCCTCACTGATATCTCTGTTGCTTATTGCACATTCTTTTCTGGTCGAAGTTTCGGCTTGAGTATCATGATTGAAATGTCGCTCAACGGCTTCAAGAGAAGTGTCCTTGATTAATTTGAAGTGAATTTTTGTTGCAACATAATCAATTCTTGTGGTTCTTACCGCAGGACAATAAGCCAAAGTTACTCTAATCTCCCGAGCTGCGCGCTGTGATCTCAAAAACTCTACGGGTAATGGTAATTCAAAAAAATGATGGGAATTATTTTCAATCTTTTCCTCGGCCATTATAACAACGGCATTCTGTGAGGATCGAAACAGTTCTCCTTCATCAATAACACCATATCCCGCAATATCTCTATTCGCATCACAGTCAGTTTCAGTTTTATATACTTGCTTCATTTCATCAGGAAAGCTGTTTTCAATTTCAGGAAGCATATTTGCATGATTCACTAATAGTGCTCGGAGCAAATTAGCCGATGCTTTAGGATAATTATTAAGAACGCGACCAGCAAGATGGGTGATATAAGGTGCCGCAAAACTGGTACCACTTATTTCACTGAATAATGTATTGCCAATAAATTTATTATTGCAGGTAAGTACACCCAAGCCTCGCATCACTGCACGATGCTCTTCACCCGTTCTCATTGCAACAGCGAGATTACCACCAACAGCAACCAACTCAGGTTTGATTGCACCTTTGATAGAAGGACCATGGCGAGTAAATGGAGATGGTTGATTTTCGGAAGCTGGAGCTAATTGCCCAATTTCAGGATATCTTTGCGCATCAAAGGTAGCATTGTGGCGAGCTAAGCTACCTACTGTTAGCACATTGAGTGCGGGAGCAGGGTCGATTATAACGCTTGCATCAGCCAACAAATATTCTGGATACTCATCTCTCCAACTATTTTTCGGCACATTGGGATCAGTAGAGCCAGAAAAATTTCCTGCCGAAACAACAAATAAAATATTTAAATCTCTCGCTAATTTATCCAATACATAAGCAATACCTCGAATATGACGGTTGTCATAAGGAGCATTTGCATTACCTATAGATAAATTAAAAATTCGACATTGGTGTTCTTCAACGAAATAAGTTACCGCGTTCACTAAAGTTTTTTCGATAGATGCTTCATTAAACTCGGCATTGTCGTCCAGAATTTTGCCGTTGAAGATTAAAAGCTCTGGCTTCCAAAAATTGGTTGTATTACAAGCTTCAAGATCACCGTAAAGTACAATGCCCGCAACAGCAGTGCCATGGCCATTTAAATCACCGCCGTCCTCACCACCTATGAAATTCACACTTTCAGCAATTGCTGGCGCTAACAATGGATGGTTAGTAGCAACTCCACTATCAAGAACACAAACCCTAGCCGCTTTCGGTGAAGGGGATGGAATACCATCCGGTAGATTTTCAATATCGCAATTTAATTGGCTATAGCGAATACCGCTTTCAGGTGGAATATCTACCAGTCTTACATCAGAGTGATTTAGAAGTGCATCTGCCTGTGCAGCATTAACAGCCACGCGGTACATAATTAAACTATCGAGATTAATTTTATCCTTACGATTTATATCGTTCTGAGTTAACCAACGCTCGAAGGCTTCGCAAACACTCAATCGGCTTGGGTGATGAGCAACTGCAACAGGCCAGAGTTCAACATCCAACAAATACTGCTCACTCTCCGGTAAGCCCTTTTTCTTGATGGCCCAGCTTTTACGATCTTCACTTGTCCAGTTATCGATGCCATCTATCGCTGTAAGAATTTGCTTGTAAGTCAGCTCAGCATTGTCTAATCCCAAACGTTGCAAATGATCTGCAAACACGGCGAGACCGGTTTCGTCTGCAAATACTACACAAATTTGATTGTCTTCTTGGCTTACAAACTCAATACCATGTCTGTGCAAATGGCTAATATCGAGATGCCCAACATAACGTAACTTCAGTACAAAATTACCAGAGCGAGATGTTTGCTGCTGCCGAGCAAACCGGAAGGCTTGGGTTAAATCATTTGTTAGCTTCTGACCATGCCCACCAAGGTCACCCCTTGGGTGGCGAGGCATATTTATTTTTCTTGTGCGGCGATCATTTTCGAGTGGTTCTCTCTCGATTCTGAGGTGTTCGAAATCAGCCATATTCTATCCTTAATTGTTTTTATTAGTCTTCCCGTGAAGCAGCCTGTTTCAAATCTTTAACAGTTAAAAATTCCTGACTACGTAAAATCAATCGCTTAACCGCTCTGCGTACTATTCTTTCGATATCTGCGCCACTGCGCTTGCTGAATAGATCAAGCAATGGCTTTTCATCCAGTTCAAATTGCCTGCGAACACCGCGCAGCTTAAGTGAAAGAATTTGCTGGATTTGTTCGGTATTGGGTAGTGGAAAATCAATCGTTTCGTCAAAGCGACGCCAAATCGCGCTATCCAAAATCTGTTCATGGTTGGTCGCCGCCAGAATCAGGCTTTTACCTTGATAGGCATCCATCATTTGAAGTACCGCGTTCACTACTCGACGCAATTCACCATGTTCGCCAGTGTCAGATCGCTCTTTACCAATTGCATCAAATTCGTCAAACAATGCAACCATTGGGTATTCAGCGATGAAGTCAAACACCTTCCGAAGATTAGCGGCTGTTTCCCCGAGAAACGATGAAACCAGTGCATCAAGGCGAACAATAGCCAGTGGCAAATCAAGCTCAAATGCAATCACTTCCGCGGCTAAGGTTTTGCCGCAGCCTGGTGGCCCATGAAAAATAACTTTTCCAGAAGGCTTCATACCAAAGCTGCGCAATACATCTGCACGACGATGTTCTTCAAGTAATTCTTCGATTGCAGTATTGCTGGACTCCGACAAAACCATCTCTTCCAAAGGTCTTTGAGCCTGACGTATGTCTAGCAAGGGAAGCCCACGCTCTTTATCAACAGGCGGAATGGGCAGTACGCTCCGACCACTCTGTTTTACAGGTTTCAAGTATTCGCCGTACAACATCTGTTCAAGGTCGTTAGCCAACAGGTGATGCTGCTTCTGGCGCTCATCTTGAATAACAGCTTCAGATGCACGACGAAACGCATCAGAATCGCCACTAGCACCTGCTTTAATAAGTTGTCTTAGTATTTTACCGTTCGCCATTTCAGCCACCTTGGCACACTAGTTTTATCATCAGGCAATAATGCACTTTATTGGCTTATTAGTCATTAGATAGGCACTTAATAGCCCCTAAATAAGGGCAGACTTAGTGGTTACATCAAATTGAGGGTGCTAGACTCCAGCCTATTTAAAACGACTTCGACCCACCTGAGCACATACAATCCATGAATACAGAACCTTGGGTTACCGCTGAGCAAGTTGCCCAGCATTTGGGTATTGCCAAAGATACGGTTTACCGTTGGCGCGAGCGCCGCGGCTTGCCTGCAAATCGCGTTGGGCGGCTATGGAAGTTTAAGTTGTCCAAGGTGGATGAGTGGGTGCATGTTGGTGGGGCGAATGAAGAAAACAATAAAGATGGCAAAGCGTCATTGCACACAGATTAAGAGGAAGGCTAAGTGCCAACATTAAACTGGATCGGTAAAGAAGCCGTGGTTAAACACCACAAAGATGTGCCTTTTCGCCTTCTTGAGCCAGTGCCGGAATTATCCTGCGGTGAGGCTAATAGCGGGAACTTGATCGTACAGGGCGACAACCTTCACGCTCTCAAAGCACTCCTGCCGCGCTATGCTCGCTAGGTGAAATGTATTTATATTGACCCACCGTACAACACTGGCAACGAGGACTGGGTTTACAACGACAACGTCAACAGCCCAGAAATCCGCAAGTGGCTGGGTGAAGTAGTGGGAAAGGAAGACAAAACGCTAGACCGTCACGACCGTTGGTTATGCATGATGTACCCACGCCTTGTGCTGCTGAAGCAGTTTCTTAGTGAAGAAGGGGTCATATTTGTAGCGATTGACGATTACGAGGTTCATCATTTACGTGAATTGCTTGACGAAATTTTTGGCGTTAAACGCCGGCTTGCAACATTCGTGTGGCGCACGGACGGGAACTTTGACAACCAAGCGAAAATCAAGAACTGCCATGAGTACGTACTTGCATATGCAATTAACCCTGACCGTTTCCCTCATCCTCAGGTGATAGACCCATCAGTAGGTTCTGGGAGTAAACTTAACCGTGCCCATATTCAAAATACGATAGTCAAGAACGGCCCCAAGAATCCAGTCAGCGAGATTGTTCTTCCTGTCGGATTTCCTTCCAGCGTGCAAGAAGCAAAAATATTAGCGCGCACCAATGCATGGCCACATTACTTGAGTGACGCTGTTGTAGAGAGTGGTCGTCTGACCAATCAAGTTACCATTTCTAGCGGCTGGTCATCAAAAACAATACTCCAAAACTTTATAGATTCAGATTTTCGACCCGTCCTTGACTCAAAAGGACAACGTACTCGCTTTGTCTTAACCGGAACAGGCGCGATTGAATCGATAAAAGAACGAGAACAAGCGAGTCATGTCATCACAGTAATTAGCGGTGTAAGTAGCACCCAATCCCAGTCCGCAGCTTTGACTGAAATGGGATTTAGCTTTCCATTTCCTAAGCCTGTAGATTTGGTCAGCTATCTGGTTTCGATGATTGAGGGTAACGATTTTTTGGTTCTGGACTCATTTGCTGGTTCTGGTACAACTGGGCACGCCGTGCTTAAACAAAATGCAGAAGATGGCGGCTCACGAAAGTTTATTCTCGTCGAAATGAATGAGGATGTATCTACAGAAATTACTGCAAAGAGGGTTTCAAAAGTTATTACAGGTTACCCATACACAGGAACCTCTAAGGAAGAGTTGTTGCGAGAAAAAATCACGTTTGCTGGCCTTAAGTCTGCTGACGAAACTCTCGCAAAAGTTTCATCGATCGAGGCTACCGAAAAAGAACGTTTCACTCGAATCAAGAAAGAAGTTAAGGAGGGAGATTTGATTGTAACTGGCGAGCTAGATGTGATGGAAACAATGCCAGGGCTAAGCGGTGGGTTTCAATTCTGCCGCTTGTCCGCCGAACCGCTGTTTACTGCCGATGGCCAAATCCGTAGCGATGTAAAATTTGCGCAACTGGCTGAGTTTGTGTGGTTTGCTGAAACCGGTACCGGTTTCACCGGCAGCGCCGATTCACCTCTGCTGGGTGTGCATGAAGGGCGCGCCATTTACCTGCTTTACAACGGCATTCTCAAAGACAAATCGGTGGGCGGTGGCAATGTACTCACTGGACTGGTGTTTGACGTGTTGCCCAAATTCGTTGGCCCGAAAGTAATCTACGCCGCTGCTAACCGCATGGGTGCCCGCGCTGCACGCGAGAGCATTACCTTCAACCTAAAAACAGCAGTTCACCCTACCCATTGAGCCAATCGGCATAAGTTTTAGATTGCAAGTGATAATAAATTTATCCTGTAGGTATAAGCACGCTT
>JAYWHF010000466.1:0-2849 GCA_043777855.1 Gammaproteobacteria bacterium
CCTTTTTATTTTTTGGCAGATTTTCATGCGTTGATTAAGTGTCACGATCCTCGGCTAGTTCATCAATCTACCCGTGAAATCGCCGCGACTTGGCTCGCGCTAGGATTGGATGCGAGCAATGCAGTTTTTTATCGGCAGTCAGACGTACCAGAAATTCCTGAGTTGTGTTGGATGTTAACCTGCATGGCGGCGAAAGGTTTAATGAATCGCGCGCATGCTTACAAGGGCGCGGTCGACCTCAACAAGGAGGCAGGAGAGGACCCGGATTTCGGCATCACTATGGGGCTCTATTCCTACCCTATTTTAATGGCGGCGGACATTCTCATGTTTAATGCTCATAAAGTGCCAGTGGGTAAGGATCAAATTCAACACGTCGAAATGGCCCGCGATATAGCGGCGCGATTTAATCATCACTACGGTGAGCACTTTGTATTACCGGAGGCTCAAGTAGATGATGCCGTTGCACTGTTGCAAGGTTTGGACGGACGCAAAATGAGCAAGAGCTACGGCAATACCATTCCGCTTTTTTTACCGGAAAAACAGCTTAAAAAATCGGTGAATAAAATTATTACGAATCTACTTGAGCCGGGTGAAGCGAAAGATCCAGATACCTCAGCGGTTTTTCAAATTTGGCAGGCCTTTGCAACACCGGTACAGGCGGCGCAAATGCGTCAGGCTTTTGTTGACGGTATCGCGTGGGGCGATGCAAAAAAGCAGTTATTTGAGTTAATTAATGACCATGTTGGCGATGCACGTGAAAAATACGAATTGCTGTTAGAGAATCCTTCACATATTGAGGATGTGTTGCAAGCCGGTGCGGAAAAAGCGCGCTGCTACAGTAAGCCCCTGTTGGAGAGCGTTCGTGCTGCCGTGGGAATTAAAAAGATTCAGTAGCAGTTGGTGGCTCTACTGAATATTAGATTTTACTGATGACGTTAAAAATTCCGATAGTCAGTTTTTGCAATTCTTGTTTGCTAATAATAAAGGGAGGCATCACATACACTAATTTTCCAAAAGGCCTAAGCCAAATACCTTGTTCTATAAATTGTGGTTGTAAACTAGCAAGATCCACATTTTCTTTAAGTTCCACGACACCTATGGCACCCAAGACGCGCACATCGGCGACTGCTGCTAGGGCTCGACAGGGCTCTAGTTCGGTTTTTAGTTGTTGTTCTATCGCAGCGACATTTTGCTGCCAATTATTTTTTAACAGTAAATCAATGCTTGCGTTGGCGGCGGCGCAGGCCAGAGGATTAGCCATGTAGGTCGGGCCATGCATGAAAATGCCTTTACTTCCGCGGCATATGCCGTTACTCACTTTATCGTTACAGAGTGTTGCGGCGAGTGTGATGTAGCCTCCGGTCAACGCTTTACCAACGCACAAAATATCTGGGCTTATCCCCGCGTGTTCGCAGGCAAAGAGTTTTCCGGTACGACCAAATCCCGTTGCAATTTCATCGGCAATCAGCAGTACTTCCATTTCATCGCAAATTTCCCGCACGCGTTGTAAATAAGTGGGCGAATAAAATCGCATTCCACCCGCACCCTGAACAATGGGCTCCAGTACTACGGCAGCAATTTTTTGACGATTGCGTTGTATGAGTGTTGAAATTCCAGTGAAGCACCGTTCATCCCATTTTTCATCGAATGTACAGCTCGGCGCTTCGGCAAAGAGATGCCGAGAAATGCTCTGATGAAATAAATGATGCATACCTGAATGCGGATCGCATACGCCCATCGCACCAAAGGTATCACCGTGATAACCATTTTTTAGGGCAACAAATAGGGTTCGTTGGGCTTGCCCTTGTGAGTACCAATATTGAATGGCCATTTTAAGTGCGACTTCAACGGCCACGGAACCTGAGTCGGAAAAAAAAACTTTATTTAAACCGTCGGGAGTTATCTCAACGAGTTTCTTTGCCAACGTTGCTGCTGGCTCATGGGTCAATCCGGCAAACATCACGTGTGAAAACTGATTGACTTGATCTGTTATGGCTTTATTAATCTCTGGGTGGTTGTATCCGTGCAATACGCTCCACCAAGATGAGATGCCGTCAATGAGTTTGCGCCCATCACTCAATTCAATATAAACGCCTTGCGCACCACGTACGGGAAAAACGTCGGATGGCTTGGTAAATGAAGTGTAGGGGTGCCAGAGGTATTCACGGTCAAGCTTAAGCAGTTCGGTTGCGGATAACATATTGTTCTCTTGAGATTCTGGCTTATTTTTATTATAGAGAATCTGTCCTTAACAACCCATATTTAATTGCGATCTGGTTCTCTTTCCTTGACTAACTTTACACTGAATACAAACGCATTTCTTGCGTATCAACTTCTTGAGGCATTGTTCGTTGAGAGTGAGTTACCTTATATAAAAATTGTTTTAATTGATGTTGACGTTCGGGGCTCAAGTCAACAAATTCGGCGCTAATAAGCGTGCATCTATGAGGCGCTCTGGTCGTGGAGAATGCGCGAACGCGAGCGCTACAGCGAATCACCAATTCGTCGCTAAGGCTGAGTTCACATACTGGTAAGAGTGCGCCGTGGCGCAGTTGCCCGAGAATATTTCCAGCTAGGCGTAAGCCTGCACCGCCGAGCGATAAATCTTGTAGATTTCCATAGCTGGGTTCGCAGCCCACTGAACGAATTTTTGCGGTCAAGGATAGGTTGTGGCTTAGGTCGCAGCGCTGGTGTTGCCGACGAGGGCGGTAGCTGAGCGTCTCGGGCAAAAGTATGGCCAAACCGTTAGCGCCAAAGCTATCACCGCGAGCAACTATCGGTGAGCTAAAACTCAATTGTTCGCCGTTGCGATGGTGCCGTAACGTTATGCTATCACCGATTTTTAGCTG
>JAYWHF010000467.1:0-7833 GCA_043777855.1 Gammaproteobacteria bacterium
ATAAGTACATAGCCGAGCAGTAAAGGTATTCCCGTGTAGCGGCGCAAGCGCTGATAGAAGCCGGTGATGTGTCGAACATACACCTTGTCTTCAGCTTCATATAAATTTACGTAACGAATTTCTGGCGCTTGAGCTTTCGACGCGGACGAATCAAGCTTTTCGCTCACAGATCACTCCTCTGAAGAAAACCACAATGGTTAGGGCGCCGCCTCATCCTGTGACAGGCTGTAAACGTAGGCCGCCAGCAAGTGTATCCGCTCGGGCTTTAGCATCTTTTCTTGCGCGGGCATCACACCATTTCGCCCGCTGCGAAGCGTTTGACGTATCTCTTGTGCTTCTCCGCCATACAGCCACACCGAGTCAGTCAAGTTAGGCGCACCTAACACGTGCTTTCCTTTGCCGTCCTCGCCGTGACACGCTGCACAGTTAGCGGCAAATAGGGAAGCGCCAGACAAGGCTTTGGTCGCGTCGTGCTCGCGCCCAGCTCGCTTGAGAACAAACTCCGTCACACTCGCAATTTTTTCTTCGCCCAATACGGCTGACCATGCAGGCATAGCCGCCCTACGCCCTAGCACCAGCGTTTCTAAGATTTTTTCCGGGCTTCCCCCATAGAGCCAGTCTTTATCCATTAAGTTGGGGTAGCCCGGATTACCACTGGCGTCAGACCCGTGGCACACCGCGCAATTGTTGAGAAACAGGCGATAACCCATCTTCATTGCCTGCGTATTTTTGGCTAATTCAGGAATGGGAGTTTTAACAAATTCGCCAAAGGTGCCTTCATATTGGGACTGAGCCTGCGCCTGCTCAGCCTGCAGTTGCGCAGAAGAAGTCCATGCGCCTGCCTCCCCAAGACTCAGGCCGCGATAAGCTCCCATTCCCGGGTAAACAATCAAATACCCCACCGCATAAATAATGGTGCCCAGAAACATATAGAACCACCAGCGTGGCAAGGGATTGTTGTACTCCTCAATACCATCGTAAACATGACCCGTTGTTTCTACGTCAGGTTGAACACTGCCGGAACTGCCATTTTCACTCTGTGCATCCACAACAACCGCATGCTTGCGATTCGCCATAAGCAACCAGACTAATAAAATCAGGTTGGCGGCCGTCAGAACAATAATCCATAAACTCCACGCATTACTCATAATCTACTCCAGGCGTTTTATCATCAAAGTGGATGATCTTTCTGCTCACTACTTAATTCATCCGACACCTGTAGGTCATCGGCAAAGGGTAACTTTGCATCTTCTTCAAATCGCTGTTTTAAGGAGGGCGAAAATGCCCAAAAACACACACCGAAGAAAGCGATAGTCACGAGCACCGTCGATATAGCCCCCAAAGTACCAATATTCATTAGGATGTACCTCTATCCACTCACAAAAAACTGTATTTAGAACTGTATTAAAACCAGCACCATTGAGCCAATTCTCACTAAAACATTAACCGTTGGCGCTAGCGTTTTTCAGTCAGTAAGGTGCCCAACTGCTGCAAGTAAGCTACCAGCGCATCCATTTCAGTAACGCCCTTGACCGCTTTTTCGGCGCCCGCAAAATCTTCTTCGGTGTAAGGAACCCCTACTTTACTCAGGGCCCGCATTTTTGCGGCTGTGTCTTTTCCGTCTAGTTTGTTGTCGTAAAGCCACGGAAACGCGGGCATTATGGATTCAGGAACAACGCTGCGAGGGTTAAATAAATGTATCTTTTGCCAATCATCTGAGTAGCGGTTACCCACCCGCGCAAGATCTGGACCTGTGCGTTTTGAACCCCACAAGAACGGGTGTTCGTACACAGATTCGCCCGCAACCGAGTAATGCCCGTAACGTTCCACCTCAGCCCGCAGGGGGCGAATCATTTGCGTATGGCACACGTGACAACCCTCGCGGATATAGATATCGCGCCCTTCCAATTGCAACGCGGGTAAGGGTTTTAAACCTGCCACCGGTGTTGTGGTTTCTTTCAAGAAGAACTGCGGCAATATCTCTACCAAACCGCCAAAGCTGATCGCGACAATAACCAATATCGTCATCAAACCGATATTTTGTTCAACAACGCTATGCCCTTTCATAAAGCCCCCCGTTAACATCAGCGTGAGCAACGCCAATCTCGTCATTAACTTGCTGCGCCGTTCGATACATGTTGTAAGCCATCAATAACATCCCCCCTAAGAAGAATAGACCGCCTATCAAACGCACGAGGTAACCCGGATGGCTGGCCTGCACCGATTCAATAAAGCTGTAGGTTAAGGTGCCGTCCTGATTGAAGGCACGCCACATGAGCCCCTGCATAATGCCGTTGACCCACATGGAACAAACGTAGAGCACCGTGCCTATGGTCGCCAACCAAAAATGGATGTTAATAAACTTCACGCTGGCCATGGTTTGTCGGCCACATAGCAAGGGAAACATATGGTAGATAGCGCCTATCGAAATCATCGCCACCCAACCCAGCGCACCTGAGTGTACATGGCCAATAGTCCAGTCGGTGTTGTGCGACATAGCGTTGACTGTCTTGATTGCCATCATCGGGCCCTCAAATGTCGACATGCCGTAAAACGAGAGCGATACCACCAGAAAGCGCAACGTAGGATCGGTGCGCAATTTATGCCAAGCACCTGACAAGGTCATGATGCCGTTGATCATTCCTCCCCAACTCGGCGCCAGCAAAACTAAGGACATCACCATGCCTAATGACTGCGTCCAATCGGGTAATGCGGAGTAAATTAAATGATGGGAACCAGCCCAGATGTACATGGACACCAACGCCCAGAAATGCACGATGGAAAGCTGATAAGAGTAAACAGGGCGACCCGCTTGCTTGGGTACAAAATAATACATAATCCCCAAAAAACCCGCGGTTAAGAAGAACCCGACCGCATTGTGGCCGTACCACCATTGCACCATGGCATCCGCCGCACCCGCATAGGCTGAATAGGACTTCCAGAAACTGACGGGAATCGCGGCGGAGTTAACCACATGGAGCACCGCAACGGTCAAGATGAAGGCGCCAAAAAACCAGTTGGCAACATAAATATGCGCCGTGCGCCGCTTAACGATAGTGCCAAAAAAAACCACCGCATAACTGACCCAAACCAAGGTAATCAGGATATCGATTGGCCACTCCAATTCTGCATACTCTTTCGCGGAGGTATAACCGAGCGGCAAGGTAATAGCAGCCAGTAAAATAACCAGCTGCCAGCCCCAAAATGTGAATGGAATTAGCCAGCCACCAAACAACGCCGCTTGGCAGGTGCGCTGCACAACGTAGTAGGAGGCTGCAAACAAGGTGCAACCGCCAAACGCAAAAATTACTGCGTTGGTATGCAGGGGGCGGAGGCGACCAAAATGACTAAAGGGTTGGAACAAATCGTTCATCTGCGGCCACACCAGTTGCGAGGCCAAGAGCACTCCTACCGCCATGCCCACTACGCCCCAGACCACAGCCATAATGGTAAATTTGCGCACTATATCGAAATCGTAAACCGGCAAGTCGCCAGCCGCCGTCATATGACCTTTCATAACACATTCCCATACGATGAGTGGAACCAACTACATTGGTTAAAAAATACGTTACTGTACAGCTGCGCCTAACGGCCCTGTTCTTCAAAGCCCTGTTCTTCGCGGCCCTTCTCTTCACAGCCCTGCTCGTCAACGCGCACATTTTGCCTTGGGCGCGCGGGCTGCTCATTGATATCAATCAAATGCAATGAATGCGTAAGAACTTGAGCGACAAAATGCCCTGCAGGAACACAGGGCTATAGCAGCCGATAAACTGGCACAAGAGTGAAGGGTAAGCGTTGGCTTCTTGCCTGAAACGGGGGGTTATTTCACGCTTCGCCCTTTGTTCGCGGCAATGCGCATGCGCAAGGCATTTAGTTTAATAAAACCCTCGGCATCTTTCTGATTGTAAGCACCGGCATCATCTTCAAATGTCGCCACTTTCTCATCAAACAAACTATCCGCCGAGCGACGCCCAACAACAGAAACGGTACCTTTGTAAAGTTTCACGCGAACATCACCATTTACGTAATGCTGAGATTCATCGATCATTACTTGCAGCATTTTTCGCTCCGGGCTCCACCAATAACCGTTGTAAATCATCTCGGCATATTTAGGCATTAGGCTGTCCTTCAAGTGCGCCACTTCGCGATCAAGCGTAATCGATTCGATGGCGCGATGTGCGCGCAGCATGATGGTACCGCCGGGTGTTTCATAGCACCCGCGTGACTTCATTCCCACATAGCGGTTTTCTACAATATCCAAACGCCCCACACCATTTTCACCACCCACTTTATTGAGATAAGCAAGAATAGTAGCTGGCGACATAGCTTTACCATCAATCGCCACTGGGTCGCCTTTAACGTAGGTCAAATTAAGGTAAGTTGGCGCATCAGGCGCAGCCTCTGGCGCGACACTCCAACGCCACATATCGTCTTCTGCCTCCGTCCAGGTATTTTCCAAAACACCACCTTCGTAAGAAATGTGCAGTAAATTGGCATCCATTGAGTAGGGAGATTTCTTTTTGTTCTTCGCGTAATCAACCGGAATATTGTTCTTCTCACAATAGGCCATGAGCGTTTCGCGCGAGGTTAAATCCCACTCCCGCCAGGGTGCGATAACTTTGATCCCCGGCTTAAGCGCATAAGCGCCCAACTCAAAACGCACTTGATCATTGCCTTTACCCGTCGCACCGTGTGAAATTGCATCTGCGCCCACTTCATTCGCAATTTCAATTAAGCGCTTAGCAATTAACGGGCGGGCGATAGACGTGCCCAACAGATACTCGCCTTCATAAACGGTGTTAGCACGAAACATAGGGAAAACGAAATCGCGTACAAACTCTTCGCGCAAATCGTCGATATAAATTTGCTGAACACCCAGCGCTTTGGCTTTGGCACGTGCGGGTTCTACTTCTTCGCCTTGGCCTATATCGGCGGTGAACGTAATCACTTCACAACCATAATTTTCTTGCAACCACTTGACGATAACAGAGGTATCCAAGCCACCAGAGTACGCAAGCACAACTTTCTTAATAGACGACGATTTTTGGATAGACGACATAAACACTCCCGCTGAAAAATTCTGATAACCCGCTTGCGGCTCACTCTTGCGTGCCAGTTGGGGGGACAGAATTGTACCTGTATACCCCTAAAATTCCCATAAAAAAACAGCCGCCAAGCTGCTTTTACCGGACAAAAACTCGCTTAGGTTAAGCTTTGAACATTGCTAAGACCCTTCACTGACCCTTCACTCAATGGGCGCCACTCACCAACTTACCGGCATAGGCTAGCAAACTTGTTAACACGTCTTTTTGTACGTCCGTCGTGGTTTCAATACTCGTCAACGCATGCACACGTGATTCCAACTCAGCGAACACAATATTCGCCCCCGCCGACGCATCAGTTAATCGCGCAATACAGTATGTACGCCAGCGCTGATTTTCTTCAGCACTGAGGGAATCCGGAAAATTCCGCGCTCTATAGCGAAAGAGCAACTCGGGTAAACGCGCGTCTTTAAAAGCGTAAGACTCTGTAGCTAACTCACGAGGTGTAGCGCTGCGAATCCGGTGCATGACTTTTTTATCCGGCGCTTCAAAAAAACCACTGTAGAGCATTTGCTCTGGGTCGATTTTTTCAACAAATTTTTGCTCGCTATAAAGTTGGTAAAGTTTTTGTTGTAAGTCACGCTGTTCCGCCGAATTGAGAGTTGCCAACATTTGCCAGTGTTGCTCACAAAGAACTTTATTAATCTGCAAACGCTCCGCGGTTTTATCATCAAGCATCGCCGTAGGTAACAACATGGGCGTTTTGTTGAGATGAATTTCTTTCAGCGCCAGATGTTCAGCAGCCTCCGGCAAGTCTTCAGTTCGGGTAAATAAACGCAACCGCAGCTCGGCAACCGACAAATCGAGCAAGTCTCTTGGGCTGACACTCAAATTGTATGCAATCACCGAGTTTTTATTACTCGGATGAAAAGCTAGCGGCAACACCAATGCCGCGTTGCCCTGCGAACTCGGAAAGCGCGACGAGATATGTAGAACCGGTTTATGTTGTGCAATATCAATCAAACTATTCGCGAAACGTTTGTCGCGCAACCGATAGGCATAATCATAAAGTTTTGGATGCTGGGTTTTTATGAGCTTGGCGATTGCGATAGTGGCATAAACATCTGAGAGCGCATCATGCGCTGCATCATGCACCAAGCCGTTAGCGTGGGTGAGCCTATCCAACTTAAAGCATGGGGTACCGTCTTCATAATCTGGCCAGAGAATTCCGTCTGGACGAAGTGCTCGCGTCATACGCACCATGTCGATAATGTCCCAGCGCGAGTTACCGTTGCGCCACTCACGTTCATAGGGATCATAAAAATTTCGATAGAGCGCGTAGCGCGTTACTTCATCATCAAAGCGAATAGAATTGTAACCAACCCCGCAGGTGCCCGGAGCACCGAGTTCAGCAATAATGTTGGCAACAAATTCAAACTCATGAATTCCTTTTTCTAAGGCCAGCTGTGGCGTTATTCCCGTGATCAAGCAAGCTTCCGGTTTCGGCAAAGAATCTGGGGTTGGTCGGCAATACATCATTAGTGGTTCGCCGAGAATATTAAGATCTTCATCCGTGCGGATACCCGCAAACTGTACAGGGCGATCCTGCGCGGGCACCTCGCCCCAGGTTTCGTAATCGTGCCAGTACAAAGTATTTTGAGACGCTGCGGTCATGTTTTCACCACTTGGATCAGCTAATATCAAGGCGAGATAAGCCGCACAATTTAACACTACAATCTAAGACTACAATCTAAGACTACAATCTAACACTTACTTAGCACTTTACCCTATACTGCCGCCAAATTAATTGATTCAAATTCAATATGTTGGAGCAAAAAGCATGAGCGATCTAGAGAGCCTTTTCAGCAGCAATGTTAAATGGGCGGACAATATTAAAAACCAAAACCCAGAATACTTTTCTAACCTCGCAAAACAACAAGCGCCAGAATATTTATGGATCGGCTGCTCCGACAGTCGCGTGCCGGCCAACCAAATTGTTGACTTGGCACCCGGTGAACTTTTTGTCCACCGCAACGTTGCCAATCTGGTCATTCACACCGATCTCAATTGCATGACTGTACTTAATTACGCGGTTGAAATTTTGAAAGTAAAGCACGTGATGGTGACGGGCCATTATGGTTGTGGTGGGGTGAAAGCGGCGCTGGAAAATCGCAAATTAGGTTTAATAGATTATTGGTTACGTAATATTCGTGACGTCTATGTCAACAATAAAACCATCATGGATGAACTTATACACCCCGATGACCGCCTGAACCGGCTGTGTGAATTAAATGTACTCCAACAAGTCGATAATATTGCGCATTGCAACATCGTACAAAACGCGTGGGCGCGCGGCCAAGAGCTGAGTATTCATGGCTGGATCTACGATATTCACGACGGTATATTACACAAACTTCGTTCACCGATTGATTCGATAGAAATGATTCCGGAACAATATCGATTGTATTAAATCAGCCAAACTATTAACCAAACTACTAACCAAACGATTAATCAAACCATTAATCAAACCATCAGCCAAACCATCAGCCAAACGACATGGCTGAAAACCTTAGTCTATACTCAGGAAACCCTCGAACGTAGATCAAGATAAACGATGTGATGTCGCCAACCGTAAAATCAAATAACCTTGCGTACGACATACCTGAGACGACTCTGGACGAGGAGCGAGTGCGGACGCTCTTCCAGAGCATTCCTCTATCGCTCACAACCACCATCGCACTTAGCCTAATTCTTAGCATTTCTGAGTGGAGTGTGATCGGCCACCCCGAGT
>JAYWHF010000468.1:0-2830 GCA_043777855.1 Gammaproteobacteria bacterium
CGCCACGGGCAGCGGCAGCGTAGTGACCTACAGCACCAACGCAGACGCGACTGCCTACAGCATGACCAGCCAAGCAGCCGCCGACGCGCAAGCTAATCAGCTAGCCCAACAGTCGGCACAGGATGACGTTACCAACAACGGGCAGGCATACGCAAACCTTAACGGGACTTGCGCCTGATGGCCGGGATACGCCTAACAAAGTTTGGCGGCATGTTGCCACTGGAAACGCCTGAGAACTTGAGTAAGCAAATGGCCGTTCTAGCCGAGAACACAGACTTGGCCAGGCACACACTAACCCCTTGGCGCAAACCCAAAAAGGTAAGCGCAAACACCGGGAACTTTTTGTATAAAGAGGCGTGCTGCGAGATTGTCAGCCCGAACTGCAATGCTTCAATCGCTGATACGCAAATCAATTGCGGCTTAGTGATTGCCACTGGCATACAGGACTATCCGGTGATTGCAACCCATACCGACGCTTGCGCCGGGGCGTGGAGCAGGCTGGGTTTTCCATGCGACCTGATAGCCCCAAGCGTAGCGGGCGGCGTAGCAACCGAGGCAACACCGGGCGCGCAAAAATCACAGCTTCGTAGCTACTGCTATCGCCTTAAAAACAAGTTTGGCCAGTACAGCGCACCGAGCTACCCGAGTAATTCACTATCGCTCGATTCACAAAACACTGTCACAGTGACCTTGCCCACGGCATTTGACCCAACGTACAACATTACAGCGGTTGAAGTGTTTGCGCTAGAGACAACAGCAGATATGGCGGGCAATAAATCGGCGGCTGATTGGTTTAGCATTGGCGAAGTTCCGGCAGGTACACCAACACTAGTTGACGCTTATAACGACTTGGGCGACATGCTGGACAGCGAAGATTACGACCCGCCACCGGACAACTTGCAAGACGTGCAATATTGGCGCACCGGGCAACTGGCAGGACTTGCAGGTAAGCAGATTGTGTTTTCTGACAAAAATCGGTTTCACAGTTGGCCAGCAGCAGCACGCCACAACTTTCACGACACCCCGATTGCTTTGTTGGTGGGCAGTTTAATCGGCTTCGTGGCCACCAGTGGCAGGCCCGCATTGGTTGCGCTGACTGCGGATTGTGATAGCCAGACGTGCCACAAGATCACGGACAGCTTAACGGTGGATTCACACCCGATTGTGAGTAAGCGAAGCGCAGTGATGCACAACGACCACGGCATCTGGGCAACCAAAGACGGCTTGCTGATGATCTCCCCGAGCGGGGCTACCAAGTTGCTGACTGCCAAGTTTTACAGTCAAGACCAATGGCGCGCCTTGAGGCCGGAAACAATGATAGGCGCGGTACATGATGGCGTTTACTACGGATTCACCGACGAGATAGGTATCAGGCTGCACCTACCCGACAACACCTATGCGAGCTCCAACGACACGGAACTGACCACGCTTAAATTCGAGCAGGGCAAACCCACGGCGCTGTATCGCAGTTTCACCGACGAGTTTTATTTGCAGTTTGCAGATGGTGCGTACTGGTGGAATGAGGGTACTGACTTTATGACGCTTCGCTGGCATGGCGCGGTTTTTGATTTGCCCGCGACAACCGCAATGACAGCGTACAAGGTGATGCACCAGCACGCCGATGTGCTAGTTAAGCATTGGGCAGACGACGAACTGATTGACAGTGAAATTGTGCAATCCAACCGACCGCACCGCCTGCCAATTGCCAACGCCTTGAACTGGCAGGTAGAGATTGAAACGACTGGCGAGGTCAAGGAGTACCACCTGGCCACCAGTGTTAGAGATTTAGCGGAGGGTGCAGCATGATTTTGCAGGACTACGACAAATACATGGTTCACCTAAAGCCAATTGGCGAGCTATTTATACCCCACAAACCGCACCTATTAACCATCGCCTGCTGGTGTAAGCCAGTCATCGACAAAGACGAACCAACCATCATCATTCACAATGAACGTCACCCTGAAAACATCGACTGAAGTAATCCCTTTCATCATGAACCACGGCGGCAATGCGCCCAACGTGTCTATGATTGAAATGATGGAAAAAAGCCAGCTTGTGCAGTACCGCGCATGGATGGAAGACGGCGAAATCAAGGGCTTGCGTATCTTCATGCGAGTGATCAACCCATTTAGGCGGGCTATGGGCTTTGCGATGATTGAAGACTACTCGAACGGCTACGATATTCAACCAGAGACTGAAACGCCAATAGAATCAGCGTAGCGCCTTTGTTCGGATAGCGTCCCGCCGCAACCTGCTCAGAGGTGTACATGACTGGCATTATTTACAACGGTTTCCCAATTCTCGACGCACCATTTGCTCGCTTGTGGAGGCCATGTCATAGTCGCGCTTTATCAAAGCGATGTATTCATCTCGCTTTGCACGAAGCTCTGAACAAGGCATTGCGCGAACTTCGGCAAGTCTTGCCAAAATCTGAGTTTCGCTAGGCGAAACAGCGCAGGCAGTTAAAAATAATGTGGTGGTTAGGCATAGTAGGGTTTTCATAATTTGATGCTACACCCAACAAATAGGATATTTTCCTACATCAAAAATATTTAATGACAGTGAGCGCTTGCTAACTTTTGCCAAAAATGTTAGTATACTGGCATGATTGACAATGCCATAGCCATTACCAAGTGGTGTCCTTTTGCGCTGACGCAGAGCGAGGTAAAAGAATGCAACTTTAGTGGTAGTTGGCAAGACTGGAACACTCCTTTTTCCTTAAAGCAGCAGTACGAAACTAGCGGAAAAATTATCGCAGTTACCGTGATAAATCGCACGGCATCTGGCGAAAAACACCCTGACTGTCTTTGCATTACTGATAAATGCGTTT
>JAYWHF010000469.1:0-21478 GCA_043777855.1 Gammaproteobacteria bacterium
TCTTCACTTTAAAACGCGCCGTAAATACTTCCGTGTAGGCTCGAATCGGCATCCATGCCTCATACGGTTTTAAAGTGAAGAGTATTCTTTATTTGTGCCATGCTAGTAATTGTTCAGTGTTGCCCCGCAGCAACTTCTACACTCTGTAATGCTTCATCCATTTCAGCGGATAAGTCTGCTAGCAGTTGGCTATAAACTTTCGCAAGAGCTAGCGCACCAACCGAGCTTGGCAGAGTACGAATAAACCTATGACGCTGCAAATGAGATAAAGCGTCGTTATCCATCAACTCCCAATCTGCAACAATGTTAGCGTCATTACTGGTACAGGTAAGGCTGCTGATACGAATACGCAAGCTATAACGCGGTTTAGCATCGCTACGCCACGGAAAATAGACAAAACCGCGGTTGCTATTTTGCTGTGTAAGATTCAGCATAATGACGCGCGCTACACCTTTATCAAGCGGTTCTGCCCAGTAATGAGTATCTGATAATGTTAACGTATTTCTATTTTGTGTATCGCCCGAGGGTGTTGATACTATTTGTAAGCGATGCAAATAATCTGGGACTTCAATAGGCCCGATGCCAATAGTGCTAGCGATATTGGCAGATGAATTGTTAGAGGCGCCAATAATAGATTTTTGGTCATTCTCTAGCGGCGTTAAAAGATAATATTTTTTTTGCGGTGAGTGCTGGCAGCTTGAGAGAAGTGCGAGCAGCATAGGCGTTAGCATTAATAATCGCATAATTTATGGTTCCTTGTTGGTGATTGTTTTTCCGCGCAATACTGATTCAGGTTGCTGCTCTATGGTTTCGCTTAGGCTACGAAACGCTTGTGCTGCTCGGCCCATATCTTCAAGTGTGGCATGCAGTTGATTTACTAGCGGTGCATCTTCAGAAAAACTATCTCTTATTGAACCGGATGCCTTATTTAATTTATCTAAGCTATTTTGAAATTCACTCATGCTTTTATTGAACGATGTGGTAATTTCTGGCGTCTTCGTATTCCATTGCTGTAAAAGAGTGTTTGCCTGCGCGATGGTTATATCGATTTTCTCTCCGAGCCGATTAAAATCGTTTGAGGTCTTTTCGATTGAATTTGCCGCGCGGCTAAAGTCAATCAGCGCCTGTTGAACAATTCCACTATCAACTATTAAAGCCGCTTGAGTTGCTAAGTGATCAAGATTTTTCACAAGTCCTTTTAAATTCATGTCTTGCAAGGTCTTAAATACTTCCTCAATACCCGTAGCAATAGTAGGTAGCTCTCGGTATTGGTTTTGTAGCTTATAAAGGGTTACCGGTGTTTCCGGGTAGAAATCTAGCTCAACGTATAAAAGCCCGGTTAAAAAACTTTGAAAATTTAGTTGCGCTCGCAACCCATTTTGAATGGCTTCATTAAAAAATTCACCTTTCGCATTGGCCCCTTGGCGGTTAATTCGTTGCATGATTAGCTCGGCAGTCACCGCGGTTATAATCGTTTCAGGTGCCGTCACTTTTTTATCACTATTTTGAAAATTTATCTGAATATCTGTAATTTCGCCGAGCACTACGCCTTTTAATTTTATGGGCGCACCTATCTGTAAGCCTTGCACGGAGCCTAAAAAATACATGATGACACGTTCTTTATGCGTAAATAAGCGGCCACCCGAAAAAAACAATAGTGCAATAAAAACTAAGGCTACAGCCCCAATAATAAAAGCACCTATAACAAACGAAGAATGAGCCGACGAAGAAACATTAGTAGTCTGGGAATCATTGAGTTCTTGCTTTTCTTGTGACGTCATGTGCTCTCCGTTTCAATTTTTTCGGACCGGTTTAAAAATTGACGCACGCGTTGATCTTTGCTGGCAGACAACAGTTGTTGTGGGTTTCCACTATCGATCATCGTTTTTGATGTCGCATCTAAAACAATGCTATTTGTTCCTATCGATAAAATGCTGGGTAACTCATGGGATACTATGATCACGGTAGAATCTAGTGCCTTACAAATTTGGACAATAAGCCTATCTAAATGCAACGAGTTGATGGGATCTAGGCCTGCAGATGGCTCACCAAAAAACAGTAGCTTTGGGTCTAAGGCTAGCGCACGCGCAAGTCCTGCACGTTTATGCATGCCGCCACTCAGTTCGGCAGGATAGAAATTTTCAAAGCCGGAAAGGCCTACTAGGGCGAGCTTGTAAGAAACAGTTTCGGCGATAGATTTTTCTGATAAGTCTGTATAGAGCTGCAAAGGCAGCGCAACATTTTCTGCAAGGGTCATGCTTGAAAACAGAGCGCCTGACTGATAAGTGATCCCCCAACTTTTTAGCAGCGCTAGTTGAATATCTTTTTCAGCCGTGTAGTAATTAACACCTGAATAGAGCGTTTCGCCGCGCGAAGGATGGAGCAAGCCAATCATGCTTTTTAGCAAGGTAGTTTTTCCACAACCACTTCCACCAATAATAAAAAAAATATCATTTTTTTTAACGGTAAAGTTCAAATCCTGTTGAATGACTCTATCGCCATAACCAATACAGAGATTTTTAACCTGAATAAAAGGTGTGTCTTTGTCGGTGCCCGCCGCTTCCGCCGGTATTTTTTTTAATGCCGATGCGTGTGGTGTGGCCATGGCTAAATACCTAGCTTATCAAAAAGCACATTAAAACCCGTATCGGCTAAAACAATGTACACAGTAGCGCGAACCACAGCCGTGGTAGTAGCAATGCCCACCGCCGTTGAACTGCGCCCGCAGGCTATTCCGGCTTGGCATCCCGAGACCGCAATTAAAATACCGAACGTCATGCTTTTAAAAAGCCCCGTTACAATATCTACCCAATCAACGGCGCCCTTTGTTTGTAAAATATATTGATTAAAACTAACGTCCATTCCCGACGCAACCAGCGCGCCGCCCACTACCCCGATAATGTCGGCGTAAATACACAGCAGTGGCATCACAAAAACGAGTGCAAGCAACCGGGGTAAGACTAGAAACTCTATGCTCGAGACGCCCATCGTTTTTAAGGCATCTATTTCTTCATTTACCTGCATGGTGCCCAGCTGTGCTGCATAGGCGGCGCCGGTGCGACCAGCAACGATAATAGCCGTCATCAGCGCGCCCATTTCTCGCACCATACCGATCGAGACTAAATTGGCAACGTAAACTTGTGCGCCCAGTTGCCTTAGTTGGACTGAACCTAAATAGGCGAGAATCATGCCGACCGACAAACTAATTAATGTAACAATCGGTAAAGCTTTCGGGCCAGTTTCCTCAATGAAAAATTGAATGTCACTCGCTCGTGTTTTTGCTTTATTGGAAATCCACTGCTTTATAGCGATCGCCACCATACCTACAAAGATAATTGTGTCGCTAACGTTTTCCCCAAGATCTGTGAGTGATTTGTGAATTTTTTTGAGCAGGGTGCTAGCTTTTTTCTGGCCCTTCACGGCGTTACCTGGGCCAATATTTGCCAGACTTAAGAGTTGCTGTAATCCTTCATTCGCACTCGATGTATCTACACTAATGGCGTTAGATGAACACAACTTTTCGAATGATAGGATTGCAATTACCAAGCTTGAATCCCAGCAGGTAAGTTCATGTGTAACAACGGATATTATTTTGCATTCACTGGGAGCCTGCGCATAAATCGCCGCGCCTTCGGGTGATTGCCTCATAAGCCAGTCACCGCGCAGGTGTAGCCTACACGGCGCGACATTACTTTCAAATTCAAAACTGGCATCCGTCATCTATATTAGCCCTAGTCGACCCGCTCCTAGCGCGGGTGTGATTCAAATTCATCATTGCTATGAATTCGATTAAGCGCTTAATTGTTTGGGCGTTTTTTAATTTGTATTTCAACATCTTAAGCACACGCGCTGTATAACTCGGTGTGCTCGCGCACCGACTCGCTTAAAGCCCCGCCACTAAACTGATTATTTCTTAGTGAGGCTCAGGCTATGACGTTAAAAAATGAAAGTTTCTCTATTAATGAAAGTTTTTCTATTGAGGATCGCTTGATACCCAAAGCCGCCTTAAGCACTGTTGAAACACTGCGTATACAAGCGCGTAAGCACATCGAGCAAGGGGCGGTAACGGCAACTTATTCGGCAGATCGCATTGAGATTCTCAGCCTTCTCAACGCCGCCTTAGCCACTGAATTGGTGTGCGTATTGCGCTATCGAAGTAACTATTACATGGCGCGTGGCATTCACGCAAAGAGTGTCGCTGATGAATTTCTTATTCATTCCAATGAAGAGCTTGGACATGCGGATTTGATTGCCAGCCGCATTGTACAGCTTGGCGGTGAACCCAATTTTGCGCCAGACGAACTTACTGCTCGCAGTCATGCGGAATATGCGCTCGGTAAATCATTAACGGAGATGATAAAAGAAAATTTAGTGGCGGAGCGCATCGCTATTGACAGTTATCGTGAGTTGATTCACTACATTGATGATAAAGACCCTACCACGAGCCAAATGCTTAAAACCATTCTTGCCGTCGAAGAAGAACATGCCGACGAGCTAGCCGATTTACTCGTTGGCCTGCCAATCCAATAGTAGCAGGACGTAAAATGACAGCTGAAGATCCACGCCGTGTTCTACAGACAAAAAGCAAAACATCCACTTCTGAATTTGAAATTAACGAGACTTCACTTTCTCAAGTATTGAGTTGGTTAAAAGATGTTATTCCTTCGCTAAAGTCATACTACAAATATTTTTCTGAAGGTGTTTTTTCTAGCTCAGTCGATGACGACAAGCCCCCGTTGCGCGCAGAGTTATTCAGCGCGGAGCAAATGGAACAGCGCGGAATAGCCTTAGCCAGCGAGCATAGTTTAAGCCGTTTCGGTATGCGCAATAGCCTACTGAGCCGTTTGGATGAGAATGAAGCGGTATTAATCGCGAGCTGTAATTTGTTGTCTACCGCTGTGAAAGATAAGTCAAGAATAGTGCCAGCGGGCGAGTGGTTGCTGGATAATTTTTATCTTATAGAGGAACAAATTCGCACCGCGCGTAAGCACCTACCCAAAGGCTATAGTCGCGAGCTACCTCGACTCGCGTTAGGTGTGTCATGTGGTTTGCCTCGCGTTTATGACATTGCCTTGGAAGTCATCTCCCATGGTGACGGGCGAGTCGACATCGAGATGTTAAATCGTTTTGTAACGGCCTATCAAACGGTAACGCCACTCGCGCTGGGTGAGTTATGGGCGATTCCTATCATGCTGCGCTTAGCGCTAATTGAAAATCTACGGCGCGTTGCGGCGCGTGTTACAACGGCGCGCTTACAGGTAAATCAGGCTCAAGAATGGGCCAATTTAATGATAGACACCGCTGAAAATGAGCCCAAAAATTTAATCTTAGTTATTGCCGATATGGCGCGTTCTAATCCGCCCATGCATAGCCCTTTTGTAGCCGAACTAGCGCGGCGATTGCAAGGCCATGGCTCCTCATTGGCGTTGCCACTAACGTGGATTGAAGCGCGGTTACGCGAATCAAGCCTTACTATCGAACAAATGGTTTTAGCGGAAAACCAACAACAAGCGTCCGATCAAGTTTCTATTAGTAATAGCATTGGCAGCCTACGTTTTTTAGGAGCAACGGATTGGCGTGTATTCGTTGAAAAGATGAGTATAGTCGAGCAAATTCTGCTTAGAGATTTGGGTGGTGTTTATGGAAAAATGGATTTCGCAACACGAGATAGTTATCGCCAAGTTATCGATCAACTTGCAAAACGTATTCGTTTATCGGAAGTTGATGTTGCACGCGCGGCATTGGTTTTAGCGGGTATTAATACCGCGAGCAGTTGTCATGATGATATCGAGCTAGGATACAGTCACGACAACCATGTAGGCTATTATCTGATCGGTGAGGGCTTGTCACATTTAGAAAAAATGGTTAAGACGCGTATTCCTTTTTCGACGCGCCTAGCACGTAGGCTCGGTCGTTATCCACTGGCGCTTTACGTAAGTAGCATTGCCATATTTACGGCGTTATTTTCGGCGGTGCTAATTGATCGCATAACCGGTGCAGACTTAATAGCAGGGTCGGTAACTTGGCCAGCGTTTTTTTTAGAGCCTTACTCGTGGTCGTTTTGGCTACTCGCTTTTTTTTCGATACTCGCATCTAGTCAATTGGCCGGCGCGCTAACCAATTGGTTTTCCGTATTGCTCGTCACCTCCAAACTTTTGCCGCGAATGAACTTTGAGAATGGTATACCCGTGGAGATGCGCACGCTGGTTGTGATTCCTAGCTTGCTCTTAAATAATGAAAATATTGATGCCCTTTTGGAAGCGTTAGAGGTTCGTTTTTTGGGCAATCAAGACGCCCATTTACATTTCGGTTTACTCACCGATTTCTGCGACGCAAAAACAGAAACACTCAGTAGTGATGCAGCTTTAATTGCACAAGCAAAAAGAGGCATTGAAGCGTTAAATAATAAATACCACAGCCATGATCAAAACCGCTTTTTTCTTTTTCATCGTTCACGACGTTGGAACTCAACCGAGCAATGCTGGATGGGCTATGAGCGCAAACGCGGTAAGCTCGCTGATTTAAATGCGTTGCTAAGAGGCGTTGATCAAGGCCACTTCTCATTAATTGTTGGCAATATTTACGCGCTAACAAGTTCTGCCTGTCTTACGCCCGTTAAATATGTCATTACACTTGATTCAGATACTGAATTACCGCGCGATGCCGCTCACCAGTTTGTTGCAACTATGGCGCATCCACTTAATCGCCCACGTTACAACGCAGATCGATCAAGAGTTGTAGGTGGCTATGGTATTTTACAGCCGCGCATGGCGGCGAATCTTACCGGCGCAAGTCGCTCGCTTTATTCACAGCTCTATGGTGGTGAGCCCGGTATAGACCCTTATACGCGTTCGGTATCTGATGTGTATCAAGATGTGTTTGATGAGGGCTCATTTATCGGAAAAGGTATTTACGAGATAGATGCCTTCGAACATACATTGAAGGGGCGGCTTCCGAACAACCGCATTTTAAGTCACGATTTGTTGGAGGGTTGTTTTGCGCGCTCGGGCTTACTCAGTGATGTGCATTTATATGAAGAACACCCGACTGATTACATCAATGACGTGAACCGCCGTGAGCGCTGGATCAGAGGCGATTGGCAAATTGCGAGTTGGCTTTTTCCGTGGATACCCGCTGGGAACACCACACAGCGGCGCAATCCTCTATCACTTCTAGCACGCTGGAAAATTTTTGATAACCTGTTACGTAGCCTGGCACCCTTCGCTATGTTAATGATGCTCTTGTTGGGTTGGTTTTTAACAGAGACGCCTTGGTTTTGGACACTTGCTGTAGTGAGCCTTGTGTTAACGCCGTCAATATTGATTGCACTATTAGACGCCTGCTTAAAACCCAATGAGGTTTTATTCGGACAACATTTAACAACCGTCATTCACGCAGCAGGCCGCAGCCTCGCGCAGGCCGCATTTAGAATGGCATGCCTGCCGCATGAAGCCATTTACAGTCTCGAAGCAATTTTACGCAGTATTGGCAGAGTAATGTTTACCCATAAATTACTTTTACAGTGGAATCCTTACGCTGAACGCTCAGCACATTCGACGACAACATTGGTAGCCTTTTATAAAAAATTATTATCGGCGCCCTTAGTAGCGGTTTTCGCGTTGACGGCTTTTTTATCAATGCAGCTACTCTCTCATGAAGATCTCCAACTGGCGTCTGTTGTAGGTGTGCTGCCGGTACTTCTTATGTGGCTTTTTTCGCCAACAATTGCTTGGTGGGTCAGCCAACCGTTAGTCGAAAAAGAACCCGACTTAAGCAGAAAGCAGCGTGATTATTTGCACAGAATCGCGCGTAAAACCTGGGCTTTTTTCGAACAATTTGTGACGGCAGACGATAATTGGCTGCCACCGGATAATGTGCAGGAGTTGCCGGGTAGAATTATTGCGCATCGCACTTCGCCAACGAACATAGGCTTAACGTTACTCAGTAACCTTTCGGCCTATGATTTTGGATTTATTTCTGCGGAAGAGCTTTTGCAGCGCAGTAACAATACGCTCGACAGCATGAAAAAACTGGAACGTCATCAGGGCCATTTTTATAATTGGTACGATACTAAGACCTTGCAGCCCTTGCCTCCCCGTTACATTTCCACAGTGGACAGCGGAAATCTTGCGGGACACTTGCTGACATTGCGCGCGGGATTAATTTTTTTACCAGATCAAAAAATTGTAGATGTGCGTGTATTCGAGGCTTTGCGCACAACGCTATCTATTGTCGAGGAATTATTTGCCGCAACACTGATCGATAGAATTAAAGGGCGTGCTTTTTCAGAGGCTGTTTTTAAGGAGGCTGCCTATAAAACAGCGATGGATGGCGTACAGAGTGTACTCAAAGATTTGCATCTAAAAATTGATGCGATTTATACAAACTTCCCCGCTAATTTAATCGGTGTCTACCGCCAACTCGAACCTATCGCGCGTGCGGCCGCGGAATTACAGTCGAATTTTACATCGGCCGTATGGAATGAAAACGACGTCGAATCAGAATCCCTATTTTGGATTCGTCAATTATCACAGCAGGCACAAAATAGCTTAGCGGCAATTTTGTTTTTAGCGCCTTGGTTGGTGTTGCCTGATGCGGTTGATGAAAACCAAGGCTCAGAATTTCAGGAATACATCGCGCGAATTAGTAACGGCGACATTCCGAGCTTAAACCAGCTTTCTACCTGCGTTCAGGTACTAACGCACATCGATGAAAAACTTGAAGCGTCGCGATTGCAACATTCGTTACTAACAACGCAAGCATACAGTGAGTTAATCCAACAACGCTGGATGCTCAACCTTGCATGCAGGCGTGCAACTGAACGCCTCGCCACCATTAATACCTTAGTTCTTGAGATTAATGATTTAGCCAACATGGACTACGCATTTTTATACGATCAAACGCGGCGCTTACTCGCTATTGGTTACAACCTTGATGATTTTAGACGAGATACCAGTTCCTACGATTTACTCGCGTCTGAGGCTCGCCTCGGTAATTTTGTTGCGATTGCACAGGGAAAGCTGCCGCAAGATAGTTGGTTCTCGCTAGGGCGCTTACGCACAACAGCCGGTGGAGCACCGGTGTTGGTTTCATGGAGTGGGTCTATGTTTGAGTATTTAATGCCTAATCTTGTGATGCCAAATTACAAAGGTACGCTACTGCATCAAACCGGCCGAGCCGCTGTAGCTAGGCAAATAGCCTATGGCAACCAGCGTAATTTACCTTGGGGAATTTCTGAGTCTGGTTACAACACCGTAGATGCCAATTTAAATTATCAGTACCACGCTTTTGGTGTTCCCGGCATTGGATTAAAACGCGGCTTAAGTGAAGACATTGTCATAGCGCCCTATGCTTCAGCGTTAGCCTTAATGGTTGAACCCGAAGCGGCCTGCGAAAATTTGCATCGGCTATCAGGGTTAGGGCTTGAAGGCCAATTTGGCTTTTACGAAGCGATTGACTTCACGCCTTCGCGATTGCCGCGGGGTCAGACTAGCGCCATAGTTCGTTCGTACATGGTTCATCATCAAGGCATGAGTTTATTGTCGCTCGCGTACTTACTGCTTAATCAACCCATGCAGAAACGTTTTGAATCTGACCCGATGTTTCAAGCAACATTATTATTACTGCAAGAGCGAATTCCAAAAAGTACTGTGTTGCATGAACAGGTTTCTGAACAATTGCAGAGCGGAATTATATTTGATATTGACCAAACCCAAGTCTATCTGCCCATTGAAGCCGTGACCCCGATACCCGAAGTTCAACTACTTTCAAACGGCCGCTATCATGTGATGGCAACTAACGCAGGAGCGGGTTATAGCCGTTGGAAAGATTTAGCGGTCACTCGTTGGCGCGAAGATACAACCTGTGATAACTGGGGAAGTTTTATTTACTTGCGGGATATAGAAACCCGCGAGTTTTGGTCTACAACCTATCAACCTACGCTCAAGCGTGCTGATACTTACGAAGCGCTATTCTGTGAATGGCGAGCGGAGTATCGCCGCCGTGATCACGAAATAGAAAGCTATTCAGAATTAGTGGTTTCACCTGAAGATGATATTGAATTGCGCAGAGTAAAACTTACGAACCGCTCCAATAGGCAACGTATTATCGAACTGACGAGCTACGCAGAAGTTGTATTAGCAACTCAAGCAGCGGATGCAATGCAAACATCCTTTGGTAACCTATTTATTCAAACTGAAATTATTGAAGACCGACGCGCAATACTCTGTACTCGCAGGCCTCGCTCGTTAACAGAACCAGTACCTTGGATGTTTCATATTTTGGCGGCGCACAGTTCCGAAGTAACGGACATTTCTTACGAAACTGATTGCATGAAATTTTTGGGCCGTGGTCGTACATGTTTCGCACCTGACGCTATGCAAAATACTGGCAACTTATCGAATACCCAAGGTTCCGTACTTGACCCCATAGTTGCTATTCGCTGTCGAGTAACCCTTGAGGCGCAACAATCAGTCACCTTAGATTTTGTTTCAGGTGCTACTGAAAATAGAGCAGCGAGTTTAGCGATGGTTGATAAATATCAAGACCGTCACTTAGCGGATCGCGTATTTGATGTGGCCTACACACACAGCGGCGTCAGCTTGCGCCACATCAATGCGTCTGAAGCAGACGCGGCACTCTATCGCCGACTTGGTCGCTCCGTTATCTATCCCAATGCTGCCCTGCGTGCAGATGCGAGTGTGATAATTCAAAATCGCCGTGGGCAGTCGGGCCTTTGGGGTTACGCCATTTCAGGTGACTTGCCAATAATACTGCTGAAAATCGCGAGTAGTGATCACATCGAGCTGGTGCGTCAAATGATTCAGTGCCACGCTTACTGGCGACTAAAGGGCCTGTCCGTTGATCTGGTTATTTGGAACGAGGATCATCTGAGTTATCGCCAAGGCTTACAAGATCAAATTATTGGATTGATTGCAACCGGCACAGAAGCGCAAGCTGTTGATAGGCCGGGTGGAATTTTTGTGCGGTCTGCAGAACAAATTTCGATTGAGGATCGCATCTTATTACAATCAGTTGCGCGCGCCATTATTGTCGATACGGCCGGTAGTTTATCTGAGCAATTAAATAAACGTTTTTCACCCGATAAAAAAATGGCTAGATTAGAGCCCAACAAAAGCTTGCGCTTTAAAACACTGCCCGCGATTTTTAATCGCACCACGCCCGCAGCACCATTGCATAAGCCGCCGCAAGAAAAAGAGTTATTACTGCCCAATACCCTTGGCGGATTTAGTCGCGACGGCCAAGAATACATCATCACCACAAACGAAAAAAACATGACACCGGTGCCTTGGGCAAATGTGCTTGCTAACCCGAATTTTGGCAGCGTGATTACCGAAAGCGGCCTTGCTTATACATGGAGTGAAAATGCGCACGAATTTCGTTTAACGCCGTGGAGTGACGACCCAGTTGGTGCAACCGGTGGTGAAGCTATTTACCTGCGCGACGAAGAGAGCGGTGAATTTTGGTCGCCAACACCCTTGCCGTTGAGCAGCGCACCGGCTAAAAATGCAATCAGCGGCGGCTCGTCTTACACCACACGCCATGGATTTGGTTACAGCGTTTTTGAACATATAGAAGATGGTATTCACAGCGAACTTTGGGTTTACGTCGATTTAAATGAATCGGTAAAGTTTTCAGTATTAAAAATACATAATTACTCGGGTAAAAATCGACGCCTATCAGCAACTGGTTATGTTGAGTGGGTGTTGGGCGATCTGCGTACAAAAACAGCCATGCATGTTGTTACTGAAATCGATGCGGGCAGTGGCGCACTTTTTGCGCGCAATTCGTTCAATACTGAATTTCCCGGGCGTGTTGTTTTTTTTGACGTTGACGATAGCGCTCGAAATTTAACGGCGGATCGCACAGAGTTTTTAGGTCGTAACGGTTCCATTGCCAATCCAGATGCGCTCACGCGAACCCATTTATCGGGAAAAGTGGGTGCCGCTTTCGATCCCTGCGGGGCGATTCAAGTGCCCTTTGAGTTGGGCGATGGTCAATCACGAGAAATTATTTTTCGTTTAGGTGCAGGAAGCGATCTTGAACAAGCACGCGCGTTAGCGCTGCGGCTACGGAAACTAGGGACGGCGCGCGCCGCCTTGCAAAACGTTAAAAATTTTTGGCAAACCACACTCACGGCGGTGCAGGTAGAAACACCTGATCCAGCCTTAGATGTGTTGGCGAACGGATGGCTGTTGTACCAAACACTCGCGTGCCGAATCTGGGCGCGAAGCGGCTATTATCAGTCTGGTGGGGCGTTTGGTTTTCGTGATCAGCTGCAAGACTCCATGGCCCTTGTTCATGCGCAGCCGCAACTCATGCGAGAACATTTAATCCGGTCTGCCCAGCGCCAATACCTGAAGGGAGATGTTCAACACTGGTGGCATCCGCCGGCGGGCCGCGGTGTGCGCACACGCTGTTCGGACGACTTTCTGTGGTTGCCGTTAGTGACTTGTCGTTATGTAAATGCAACGGGTGATACGGGTGTGCTGGCAGAAAATTTATCTTTTTTAGACGGCCGCGATTTAACCGAGCACGAGGAGTCCTGCTACGATTTACCTTCGCGCACGTCTGAGTCAGCAAGCTTGTATCACCATTGCGTGCGCGCTATCGAACACGGCCTGCGATTTGGCGAACACGGTTTGCCGCTCATGGGTTCTGGGGACTGGAATGACGGCATGAATTTAGTGGGTATCGACGGCAAAGGCGAAAGTGTTTGGTTAGGTTTTTTTCTGTACGACGTTCTCCGTACATTTGGAAAGCTCGCACACGAATATGGCGAATCAGAATTTGCACAGCGCTGCAATGAAGAAGCAGAACAGTTACGACAAAACTTAGAACTCTATGCATGGGACGGAGCTTGGTATAGGCGCGCCTATTTTGACGATGGCTGTCTCTTGGGTTCAGTAACCAACAGTGAATGCTCCATAGATTCCATTTCACAAAGTTGGTCAGTGCTTTCCGATGCAGCAAGTACCGAGCGCAAAAAAATGGCAATGGATTCGCTTGACAAATATTTGGTTCGTCGCGATCAAGGTATTATTCAACTCTTAAATCCGCCTTTTGATAAGTCAAAGATGAACCCAGGTTATATAAAAGGCTATGTGCCCGGCGTGCGCGAAAATGGCGGGCAATATACACATGCAGCGGTTTGGGCGGCGATGGCTTTTGCGGCACTTGGCGATAGCAAGCGAGCGTGGGATTTAATGTCAATGATTAACCCCCTCAATCACACGCAAAACGCGCAAGACATTAGCATCTACAAAGCCGAACCTTATGTCGTTGCAGCCGATGTTTATGCTATAGCGCCACACACAGGGCGCGGCGGCTGGAGCTGGTACACAGGGTCTGCAGGTTTATATTATCGGCTTATCGTAGAATCGCTTTTAGGTATAGCACGTGAAGGCAATCGGCTCACCATTACACCCTGCGTACCAACACAGTGGAGCGCCTACAAAATTCATTACCGATTTGGCAACACGACATATCACATTGACGTTACCAGAAATAAAAATACTCAACCTGAAAACCCTCAAAAAAATACCACACTACTGGATGGTGTTGCTCAAATTGAGCAGAGTATTTTGTTAGTTGACGATCACAATGAGCATCTCGTCAATTTAATCCTTAACTAAAATTGCTGACTAAAATTACCGACTAAAATTATTGATTAAACTGTAAGGCCGCGAGCCGCGCATACAAGGGGCTTTCTTGCAGCAATTGTGTATGCGTGCCCTCGGCGACAATTTCACCAGCGTCCATCACAATGATTCTGTCGGCGGCTTGCACAGTGGCAAGACGATGGGCGATGACCAATGTGGTGCGATTGTGTGTAGCCTTGTCTAAGGCTTCTTGTACCAGCCGCTCACTCTCTGCATCGAGCGCGCTGGTTGCTTCGTCTAATAACAAAATAGGTGGGTTACTCAAAATAGCCCGCGCGATGGAAATACGTTGCCGTTGCCCTCCCGATAGGCGCACACCGCGCTCACCCAAGAAGGTTTCGTAACCCTGTGGCAGCGCGGCAATAAATTCGCTCGCGGCGGCCATCTCGGCGGCTTGCGTTACGTCACTCAACGAAGCGCTTGGATGACCGTAGCGAATGTTATCAAGCACGGTGCCGGCAAAAATAACCGTTTCCTGCAGCACAATACTGAAAAGCTTACGTGCATCTTCTAAGCGCAGATCCCGCAAATCTATGCCGTTAAAATTTACGGACCCAGATTGTGGATCGTAAAAGCGAAAGAGCAATTGAAACAAGGTGGTTTTACCAGCCCCGGATGGCCCGACCAAAGCCACGTGTTCGCCAGGGCGAATTTTTAACGAGAAATTTTTTAACGCGAGCGTATCGGGACGCGAAGGATAAGAAAAATTTACGTGCTTAAATTCAATGCCATCGCCTTGAGCTGGCAGCGCGAGCGGATGCAAAACTTCCACCACCGGTGACTTGACGTTCAGCAATTGCATTAAACGTTCTGTCGCACCGGCGGCGCGCTGTAAATCGCCCCAAACTTCGGCAATAGATCCAATGGCACCCGCTGTGACTACGGCATATAAAATAAATTGTGATAACTCACCGCCGGTCATTTCGTCCGCAAGGACTGCTTTTGCACCCAACCACAACACAAACGAGATAGCCGCAAACACTAATACAATCACCACCACCGTCAGCCAAGAGCGCGCACGAATGCGTGACAATGCCGTTTGAAAAGCGGTTTCCACTGAACCATTAAAACGCAGGCTTTCGCGCGCTTCTTGCGTGTAGGATTGTACCGTTGGCATTGCATTCAGAACCTCGCCCGCCAGCGCACTGGCATCGGCAATGCGGTCTTGGCTATCACGCGACAACTTGCGTACGCGACGCCCGAATAAAAATATCGGTGCAATCACCAAGACCAGCGTAATGAGGATGTAACCGGCGAGGCGATGGCTGGTTATCAACAACATCGCGAGCCCACCGACTAACATAAAAGAATTACGCAGCCCCATCGACAAGCTGGTGCCAACCACCGTTTGTATCAGCGTAGTGTCCGTTGTTAACCGCGATAGCACTTCGCCAGTTTGCGTAGTCTCAAAAAATTCTGGGCTCATCCGCAAGATGTGGCCGTAAACCGCGCGACGAATATCCGCTGTCACGCGTTCGCCCAACCAGGACACAAAATAAAATCGTAGCGCCGTTGCAATAGCCAGTACGACAGACAAACCAAACAACGCAAGAAAATAACGATCGATATGTTCGCTTTTACCGCTGGAAAAACCTGAGTCAATTAAAAATCGAAACGCGACCGGCAAGGTCAAGGTTGCACTTGCGGCTACCGCCAGCGCGACAAATGTCCAGATCCAGCGCACCCAGTAGGGTTTAAGAAAGGGCATCAAACTTAACAGCTGATTTAGGGGTTTGGTGTTAACCGCTGCGGGTATTTCTAACTCGGACATTGGGCCATTTACTCTTTAAGATAATGCGATTGGCTAATAAGGGATATCGTCTACACATATTTTCAAGTGACTTTGAGACTTTGATCTAAACTCTATTCAGAAATTGAGACTTTAAAGAAAACTACGCCAGTGGCGCTTAAATATACATTAGAATGTTAGGATAGCCGCAAAAAGGGAGCCACCAATGTCACCAATGTCACCGATGCCACCACGCCTCAACACTTTTTTCATTCTTCTGTTGCTGTTGCTTGCCCCAGTATCACGCGCCGAATTCGTGGTGTCGCACCGCGTGCCTGCCCAAGTCAAGTCTACGTACTACGATTACTACATTGAGCTTCTAAAGCTGGCTATGGAAAAAACCCGCCCGCAATATGGCGACTATCGTTTTGAAGGTGTGCCAAGCGATGCTAACACCTTAAGGGCTCTGAGCGATGTCGTGCAAAATGCTTACCCAAATTTGGTTTTGGAGATGGGTTATGAGGAAAAGCTGACGGAAACAGGAGACCTCACCTATATCGACATTCCACTCGACGGTGGCATTGTTGGCTACCGCATTTGTTACATCAACCCGGCGATTCAGAAAAAACTCACCGCCACAACCACGTTGGACGACTTACGTAAATTGACGATTGGCCAAGGCGTGGGCTGGGCCGATACACAAGTTTTCCGCCATAACGGCTTTAAAGTAGTAGAAGTCGATCTTTTCTCTACCTTATTCAAAATGGTCGCCGGGGGGCGCATTGATTTGTTTTGTCGCGGCGCCAATCAAATACTGGAAGATGTTCACGAAGAAAAAGGTTCGCTCAATCTCATCGTCGATGACAGTTTTGTATTGGAGTACCCGCTACCACGGTTTTTTTACATCAACAGCAAAAATACCTTGGCCAAAGAGCGCCTTTCAGCAGGCTTAAAAATCGCACACGAGGATGGCTCATTTAAAAAGCTTTGGATTAAGCACTACAAAGTAAATGTTGATTTCGTCAATTTAAAAAAGCGAAAAATCTTTCATTTGGAAAATCCGCTACTAGAAAATCTACCACCCGATTACACGCAGTATTTTTTTGATCCGTCATAAACTCGCCATTATTTTCATCAAAACACCTAAGCTGGCGCCGCCCGCCAGCACAGCCAATGCAATCAAGCCGAGAATAAAACCCGCCGCTCTTTTTTCATTGGCGCGGGCATAGCCGATAGCATAATGCACACGTGCCAGCACCCATACTAAACCCAGGATACCTGCCCACAAAGGGCTCACGTAAGAACTAAATAACCAGAGCGCGGGCAGAAAAGTTAGCGCACTTTCCTGCGTGTTCATTTGCACGCGAAACACCCGTTCGAAATCAACATTCCCCGTGGTTGCGGGCGCCTTTATTTGATATTTTATGCGGGCCTTCGCCACGCCAAGGCCTGTTGCCAACAATAAAAAAAGTGTTAGTAAGGTAATTATTGCGGGGAATTCTTGCATAATTTCTTTCTCGGTAATAGTTGGCCGCATAGTGAGTGAGTGAGTTAAAAAACTATTCTGTTATTGCCGCAATCGACTGTGCCGAATTCCATAAGCGAAATAGATAACCAACCCCGCCGCAAGCCACAGCAAAAAACGAATGTGCGTGTGCGCAGGTAAAAAAGCCACTAAGGCACCGCAGGATATTACGCCAAGAATCGGCAGCAAAATTCCGCCCGGCATTTTAAACGGGCGCGGTAAATCAGGATGCGTGTAACGCAAAACAATCACACCTCCACACACCAAAATAAACGCGGCGAGCGTGCCAACACTCACCAATTCGGCCAAAGCATTCAAGGGGATAAACCCGGCCATAATGGCCATAACGGTTCCGCAGATCACGGTATTTTTTACGGGGGTTTGAGTTTTTTTGTTGACGCCCGAAAATAACGGCGGCAGTAAACCATCGCGAGACATGGCGGTTAAAATGCGCGTCAAAGCATAGTAGAGCACTAACATCACCGTGGTTAAACCCGTAATAACGCCCGTAGCAACCAGTGCTGATGCCCAGTTGACGCCAACACGCTCTAAGCCAAAGGCAACCGGTGAAGATACATTTAATTCTTTGTAAGAAACCATTCCGGTAAGTACACCCGACACCACAATGTAAATGATCGTGCAAAAAATTAGCGACGCTAAAATACCGATAGGGACATCTCGTTGAGGGTTATTAGCCTCTTCCGTTGCTGTTGAAACAGCATCAAACCCAACGTAAGCAAAAAATACCACTGAAGCGCCGGCGAGAATTCCGATGGGCTTACCCATTTCGTTATGCGAAAACCAACCAAAGGGGGCGAAGGGCGTCCAGTTATCGGGGTTGATATGAAAAAGGCCGACCGATAAAAAAACCACGATGGTTAACACTTTGATAAATACCATCGCCGTGTTTAATTTTGCACTTTGCTTAACTCCGATAATCAACATAATCATCAACAAAAATACAATAACAAAGGCGGGAAGATTAACGATGCCACCGTCACGCAAACCCGTTATTGCATTTACCGCAAAAGGTCCTTTGCTCAGCGCGGCAGGCAGCCCTAAACCAATGGCATGCAAGGCATTGTGAAAATAGCCTGCCCAACCATTCGCAACGGCGGCAACGGCTACACCGTATTCTAAAATTAAATCCCAGCCGATAATCCACGCCATAAATTCACCAAAAGCCGCGTAAGAATAGCCATAAGCACTGCCAGCACCCCCAACGCTTGCCGCCAACTCTGCGTACGCCAAGGCGGCAAAAGCACAGGCAATACCGGCGATAACAAATGACACAATAACCGCCGGCCCAGACGTTGTTGCCGCCGCTACACCCGTCAACACAAAAATGCCCGTGCCGATAATGGCTCCGACACCCATAAGCGTGAGATCAAATGCACTCAAACAGCGCTTTAAACCATGATTTTCCTCTTCCGTGACTACCGTTTTTTTGCGCAAGAGTGCTGCAAAAATTGAAAACGTTGTTTGCGCCATTGAATTCGCCTTGTAAAAAAAGAAAGATAAATTACGTGGATATTTTTACACTGAAATGAGCAACAGATGTGCCACTGCGCGGCTAAATTACTCGCTAATGGTTCCGCATTCCAGAATTTTCCTTCTACACTGGTGATAGATTGTTTGTTGGTTGCGCGATCTATTCAACGTCAAAAACCATTCCGTGCAATATTGTGGCGCAGGAAATCGTTATAAGTACCTATAAAATAGCGCTTTTATTTTAACTAGCGCAAACTGCGTTCAGTATAAGAATTGGTACATTCAATGAGAGTCAAAACCTCATCCAGTTACGCGTTTCATACACGGCTAAAATTATGCCTATTTGCCGCGCTATTGGCGGCTTTCGCGCTGAGCGTTTTTTTCGAGAAGCATATTCATCACGCCAGTAAACTACGTTATCAATCTCTTGCCCTCGCTTATGAACTTCGCCAATCGTCCGACGCGCTAACAAAAACGGCCCTGAGCTATGTTTTAGCCGGCGAGCCCAGTTACCTAACCCGTTACAAGGATACGCTGGACATTCGCGAGGGGAGAAAAACTCAGCCAGTCAACGACCCTGTTTATGCACAGTGGGATGCCATCCTAGCAAACCCCCGCGCGGCGAATGAAGGCAAGACGGAGGGCAAGACTGAGGGCGACAAGGAGGGCAAGACCGAGGGTAACAAGGAGCACAAAGATGCACCTCGCGCGCTCACTGACATAATGTATAGGGCCCTCGCTAGTGACGAAGAACGCAGCGCTCTGGCATCCGCAAAAGCCGCGTCGGCAGAGATGATCGCTGTGGAAATGAAAGCCATGAGCTTAGTGGAACTCGCACGCCCGGCGGAAGCAATAGCCATCCGCGCGCTGGCGCTCAGCACCTTATCCGACAAAAACTACAATCGCTCTGCAACAGCATTATCGCAACACATAGCCACACTCTACGCACTAATCGATAAACGCACGCACGCTGACGTCGCTAAGGCCGAGCGGCGCGGCGCCCTGATGCGGTTTATCTTTAGCGGGCTTGGCCTTGGCGTGATGTTTTTGCTGTGGCGTACTTATCAATTATTGCGCACAACCTTGGGCGGTAGCCTCGAAGAGGTTTATGCACAAATCACCCACCTTGGCGCCGGCGATTTTTCGAACCGCCGTGTCCTTGCGGGAGGAGAACACAAAAACATACTGGCGGAATTAGCGGAAACACGGCACGAACTAGATGCCCTGAGCCACGCGCGGCTGGAGGCCGAAACGGCGGCTAGTGCCAGCGAAACGCGCTACAACACGCTGGCTGAGCTCAGTACGGCGGGTATTTGGCAGATCGATAGGGCGGGCAACACGTTCTACATCAATAAATCCATGTGCGACATGTTGGAAGTTGGCGGCCCGGCAGAATTGGCGGGCCATACTTACCATGGGTTTTTTACTCCCGAAAGCCTTGCCGTTATGGCGACCGAACACGCAAAACGCGAAGCGGGCGAAGCGTCTAATTATGAAGTTGAACTGATTGGGCGCCGTTGTGGGCGCCGCAGCCTTCTGGTCAGTGGTACACCCCTGCTCGATAAGGGCGGAAATTTGCTCGGATTACTCGGAACCTTTCAGGATATTACCGAACGCAAGCGCGCCGAAGAACAGCTACGCCACAGTGAAGAAAACCTCGCCATTACGCTTGCCTCCATCGGCGATGCCGTCATAGCCACCGACGCCACGGGGTTGATTACCCGCATGAACCTCGCGGCCGAACGCCTAACCGGCTGGTCATTCGCGGAATGCGTTGGGCGCCCACTCAACAGTATATTTAACATTATTCGCGCCGACACTCGCGCACCGGTTCAGAGCCCAGTGCAGCTGGTGATGGAGCACGGTAGCGTTGTTGGGTTGGCGAATCACACGGTGTTGATTGCCCGAAACGGCACTGAATATCAGATTGCAGACAGCGCAGCACCTATTCGCAATTCATTGGGAGATATCGTTGGCGTAGTCTTGGTCTTCAGCGATGTGACTGAAAAATACCGAACCGAGAACGCGCTACGCCAAGCCGACGAACGCTTTCATCAAGTATTCAAACTTGTACCTAACCCACTCACACTGCAAACAACAGAAGGCGTGCTACTCGATTGCAGCAACGCTTTTTGTGAAATGACCGGGTATTCTCGCGAAGAAGTCTTGCAACGCGACGTTGGGCAGCTTGACCTGTGGGAAAACCCTGAGCAACGCAAGCTGATGCGAGACATCTTGCTGCGCGACGGCAAGGTCGATAATTTTGAGTTTTTGGTGCGCCGCCGCGATGGCGAAATTCGCACCATGCAGCTTTCTGTGCGCATCATGACGCCAGAAACCGATCCCCTTCTGCTCTCGGTGGCCCACGACATTACCGAGCTTAAAGAAGCCGAAGCTAGCCTAGCGCAAAAGTCAGAGCTGCTAGATCGCACGGGTACTTTGGCGAAAGTTGGGGGTTGGGAGCTCGAATTAGCAACGATGAAACTTACGTGGACACGCGAAACCTTTCGCATTTCGGAAGTTGATACAGACACCGAACCGCCGCTCAATGAAGCCATCAACTTCTACCCCCCCGAGGCCAGACCAACAATTGAAAGTGCCGTGCGCGCCGCCATAGAAACAGCTACGCCCTATGACTTGGAATTGCCCATAGTCACGGCCAAGGGGCATAACCGCTGGGTAAGAACCCAAGGGTTCGCCGAGTTGCGCAACGGCAAAGTGACAAGAATTTACGGTACCTTCCAAGACATCACAGCCCGCAAACATCATGAGCTGGCAACCCTTGAATCGGCGCGGCACACGCAAACCATTTTAGACAACATGCTCGACGGCGTTATCACCATCAACCAGCACGGCATCATGGAATCCTTCAACCAAGCCGCCTGCCATATTTTTGGTTACACCGCCGATGAAGCGATTGGGCAGAATGTCTCCCTACTCATGCCCGAACCACATCGCAGCCGGCACGACAGCTACATTCAAGATCACCTCAACAGCGGCGAAAATCATGTGCTGGGCAAGCTGCGCGAAGTGACTGGGCGGCGAAAAGAC
>JAYWHF010000470.1:0-2828 GCA_043777855.1 Gammaproteobacteria bacterium
GGTTGAAGGAACGGTTGTTGATAAGCGTTTTCACGAGTTGAATATTTTATTAGCTGATTCGGCGCGTGCTGCTGCGCCGATTAATGGCACTATACAAAAACTAATGCTATTAAAAGATTATGTACAAGAAATTAGCATGGCTCCAGATCCGGCAAAAAAATCTTTTGAAATTGCCAAAGCTCGCGCAGAAAGTGGGGCTGCTGATCCTGTTACAGCACTGCGTGGCTACGCGAAAACGACGCCTGAGCCGATACAGCGCTGGCTGGTATCGCTCTCAGAGCAAGTGACGCGATCGCTTGGCTCTTCCGGTCATCAATTTGTTAATGCTGCTTGGCGCGCTCAGGTTTGCACGCCGTTTAAGCAGGCGTTAGCTGGCCGATACCCATTTAATCGCGCGTCGACGGATGAAGTCGCTCTGTTAGACTTCACCACATTTTTCAAACCGCAAGGGACTATGGATCTATTTGTAAAAGAATACTTACAATCTTTCCTCGATGCCCGCGGTAACTTGAGCAGCAATCAGAATACGGGGTTTTCTTCATCGGCTATTAATGAAATACAAAAGGCGATCAATATTCGTAATACCTTTTTTCGTGAAAAGGCCGATATACCCAGCATTAGTTTGGAGCTTCGGCCGGTCAGCATGAGCGAAACCGATGCACGTTTTACGCTTGATTTAGGCGACCAAAAATTAACTTATAGTCATGGTCCAAAATTCTGGAACTCCGTTGGCTGGCAAGGGGATAAAGATTCGAAGAGAATTCGAATTATTTTTGAAGATCTTCAGGATTCGTCTTTTGATAAAATTTACTCCGGTCCTTGGGCTTGGTTTCATTTGATGGATGACGCTGAAATAAAACCAACGAATCAGACCAATAACTATTTAATTACTTTTAGCGTTGGTGGGGCAAGGGATGGCAGAGCGGCACACAAAATTATTTACGAGGCTAAAGCCAGTAGCATTAATAACCCTTTTAAAAATGACTTGCTGAGTTCTTTTAGATGCCCGGAGACACTATAAGTGAGTACAAAATTGGTAGGCCTGTATGGAAAGTTGCCAGCCCACGGCGACTTTATTTATCGCAATTTGCCAACGGGTTTTATAAATACCTGGGATTCCTGGTTGCAAGGGTTTGTTGGTTGCTCGCAAGAACAGCTTGGCGAAGCTTGGCTGGATACCTATCTTACAAGTCCAATTTGGCGCTTTGCATTTTCCGAGGGTGTTATTGATCAGCAGGTTTGGGCTGGTATCCTGTTGCCGAGCGTTGATAGAGTTGGCCGCTATTTCCCTTTTTCAATTGTAACTTGCTCGCCTGCTGCCCTGAATCCACTGGAAGTTATTGCCCAAACTCATTGGTTCGAAGCCCTCGAATCATTGGCTCTCAAAGCATTGGATGGACAAATCGCCATCGATGATTTGGCAGAAGAAATCAATAAGCATCCTTTGCGACAAGCGCTTATTTATAGCCCAGGAACTGTACTCAATAATAAAGCGGGTAGCGTTATCAAATTAGATTTTGAAGAACAATCCCCGAACTCTGTTTTTCCTTATTTGTTTAACGTGTCGTTGAAAGAAAGCCTATCAAGCTACAGCGTCTGGAGCACTCAAGGTTCGCAACAGGTAGAGCCGTGTCTATTCTATTCAAGGGGCTTGCCTCCGATGCATGGATTGGCGGCGATGTTAGACGGTCAGTGGGGTCTTTGGGGTTGGAATGAACCCTGTTACTTAAATGCGATGTCACAAGAACCCTAAAGTCATTGTGATCACCCTTGGAAATACCGAATGATAGATATCACCTTCCGGCGACCCGTTCTCTGGAGCAGCTCAGCTCGAACAGATGTTGGGGTTGTCAGAGACGTTAATGAAGATGCAATTTTAGCCAAACCTGCAATCGGTTTTTGGGCAGTTGCTGATGGTATGGGTGGCCATTTAGTGGGTGATGTCGCCAGCAGTAGAATTATAGCGGCGCTCGATATAATTGTTCCTGAAGAAATGCTAGACGACTATGTAGATGCCGTCGAAGATACCTTGCTCGATACCAATGAAAAAATGCTCGAGTATGCTCGAGTTATGTTTGACACGGGCACTATGGGAAGCACGGTTGTTGCGCTGATTATTAAAGAGCGAGTGGGTGCCTGTTTGTGGGTGGGTGACTCGCGACTCTATCGGTTTCGGAATCAGCAACTCTCGCAGATTTCCCGCGATCACAGTCAGCTTGAAGAAATGATAGAGCTAGGTCTCTTAACACGTGAATCGGCGGAAACTTATCCTCATAAAAATGTAATCACTCGCGCCGTCGGTGTCGAGGATTCGTTGTATGTTGATGTTTCCATCTTCACTGCGCAGATTGGCGACATCTTTTTACTATGCAGCGACGGCTTGTACAACTCAGTAAGCGACGATGAAATTATAGACGTTTTCGCCATTCGCGATATAGACCTTATGGCCGAGCAACTCATTGAACGTTCTATTGCCAATGGAGCGCCAGACAATGTATCCGTTGTAGTGGTTCAGGGCAGTGCGGGCAAAGTGACCTCTGCTTCTATGGCGCAGGGATAGATGAAAAAAATAGTGATGTGTCTATGAAAAATTCGGACGATAACGATAAAACACAAATGAAAAAGACTGCAGATGACAGCGGCAATTCAGATGATCGTACGCGAATCTCTCAATCCAATAGTATTGCTAAACCTGTCGTGGGTACCGGTGCGAACACATCAGAAAGTCACACGGTTGTTAAACCGAAAATGACGTCGTCAGCATCACAAGCTGCATCTCAAGTTGATAAAACTGAAGTTGTCGCCAGAAAAAAGGCAGTGAATCCGCC
>JAYWHF010000471.1:0-7810 GCA_043777855.1 Gammaproteobacteria bacterium
GGCCAATACTCGTCATTGCGCGATGAATACACTGGGACAAAAATTCAGGTCTACGTATGGTTTCTTTGCAAAAATCTCTGGTGCAAACTAAATAGCCGTTGAGGAGGTGTTTTTGCAATGCCTGGGCGATGGTTGCTGTTTTTACGGCGCTGTCTGGAAGAATTAGCGGTTGATTCAGAAAATGCTGAGCGAGACCTTCAATAGTTTGTAATGTGGGTAAACGCAGTGTTTCAAGTAAATTAAGGCGGTTGCGCACGCCGGTTTGGTAGCGACTGATTTCCGGCAGCGCTTGATAAAGTAGGCCGCTGACAAATTGGCTTTGGGTCATTGGCAGGGAGCGCACCCAGTTTTTAATACTAGCGTCGCGGCTACCGTCGCAAAAACTGAGTTGCGCTACATCCTGCAGTGGCACTTGAAGTTGCTCGAGCAGTTGAGGTATGGGTTGAAATCTAGTCATTCGGCCCGCTTCTTACTGAATTCATTGCACTTAGTGCCGTTATTATAGCCCACTTCTGTTGAATGACCGGCGTTGGCCGCGGCGGAAAAATTAAGTGAGGTTTTGCTGTGTGAGTTCAAAATCCAAGAGTGCCAAGCGTTCAGGTGTACCCACATCACGCCACTGCCCATAATGAACTTCGGCCGTGATAAGGCGACGGGCAATACCGTGTCGCAGCACTTCGCCGAGCGGGAATTTTTGGCGTTGGTTGGGGTAGCCTGCGATAAGTTGCGGGTGGATTAAGCTCATACCGGAAAATGTGTATTTAGGTAAATTGTGCTGAGCCATGATGGCGTTTGTAGCAATGACCCCTTGCGGATCTATGGCGAAATCTCCGGTGCTGTGAAACTCAGGGTTGGGGACGAGAATTAAATGCGCCATTTCAGGGTTGCTAAGATTATGTTGACCAAGTTGCGTTAGCGAAAAGTTACTCCAGATGTCACCGTTTATGAGGATAAAAGGTGTGTTGCCCAGTAATGGCAGTGCGTGAAGCAGTGCTCCGGCCGTTTCAAGCGGTTCTGGCTCCCACGAGTATTTAACCTCTACACCAAAGCGATTGCCGTCCCCCACAAATGCGACAATTTTTTCCCCTAGGTGTGCAAGGTTGATGATCACGTCAGTGATTCCGCTTTGCGCGAGTGCTTCTAAATGGTATTGCAGTAGCGGCTTTCCGCCAACGCTGAGCATGGGTTTAGGGAGAAAATCTGTCAGTGGCCGCATGCGTTCGCCGAGGCCAGCGGCAAGAATCATGGCTTTCACGTGATGTCTCCTGTGAGTTCGCCGGCCGTTTTATAGTCGCGATACCACGGTTGCTGCTGAGCCCGCGGCAATAGACTTTTTTTGAACCAGATTACGAATTCATTAAGTTCTGGATAGCGCTCAGCAACTTCCAAGGTGTAACGAATCACCAAGGGTAAATCGTCTAGGTATTGTTGTTTTTGGTCGCGTAGCTGCAAGCGCGAAAAAATGCCGAGAACTTTGATGTGGCGCTGCAGCCCCATACAGTCAAACCAGCGCAGAAATTCGGTTTCTCCAACGTTGGGTAGTAAGCCAGATTCAATGGCTAGTAAGCGATAATCTAATGCCCATGTCGTCACTAACGATGCTGGCCAGCGCGCATAACAGTCGCGTAAAAGTGATACAAGGTCATAGGTGCATGGGCCCCAGAGCGCGCCCTGAAAATCGATTACGCCCAATTTGTCATCAGCAGTCATGTTGTTAGAGCGCATGATTAAGTTGCGTGAATGAAAATCGCGGTGAACCAACACCTGTGGCTGCGTAAGTGCGCAAGCTTCTAATGCACTGTACATACCCTCAAGCATGACGGTATCGCTATTATTGATGGAATATCCGAGCAGTTTGCCGACAAACCATTCATTGAAAAGCAAGAGCTCTTGGTGGAGTAAGTGTTGATCGTACCGCGGGATTAGCGTCGCATTATCAGGGCATTGTTGTAACTTTTTTAACGTGGCAAAAGCGTGCCGGTAAACAGCAGCGGCACTGCCACAGGTGAGTACACTGTGAAGTAGCAGATCGCCAAAATCTTCAATGAGTAAAAAGCCTTGAGCTGCGTCAAAGCACAAAATTTTTGGCGTGCATACACCCTGCTGATTTAAATAATTTGCCAAAGCAACGAACTGACGTGAGTCTTCCGTTTCTGGTGGAGCGTCTACTGCTAACCACTTGTTGTTGGATGAGTTGTAGTCGTAGTTGTTGGTGTTAGTTGCGGTGAAACGAAAGTATCGACGGAAACCGGCATCGTTGTTGATAGCATTGAGTGAAACAGTTTCGCTCAATGCTAATTGCGCAGTAACCCAATGCGCTAATTTTTGTTCGCGCTCTATTTTTTGTTCGCGCTCTATGGCGGTGTTAAGCATGATGGATCGGTCTCTGTCAGAACTTGTCGGTGATTCTACTCAGGTTCAGTTAACTCGGTCAAAGTCCCTATCGATACCGGTGAATTAATTCCCTGTCCGCGCTGATTGCAGTAGAATCGCGGTGATTTTGCAGAGGGGCCTCTGTGTGTTGTTTGTGTGTTGTATTTTTGGTCGATGAGACAGCTTAATGGCGTTAATGCGTAACAATTTTTGGGTTTCTGGCCGGCTGCGAGTTCTTTGTGAGGTGCGCGGGCAATTTGCGCACGCAATCGTTGGTTTTGTAGTGCTCATGTTCAGCGTTCTTTCCACGTTATCTCAGGCCCAAGGCGCTGAGCTTTCAATCCCATCACCTCTCAATGTTCCGCAAGCCAATCTCTCAGCCGCCGCACGTGAAGAAGCGCGCCGCCTAGATTGGGTTCCCTTGGCGGAATTGACCGAAGCGCAAAAAAAGGAAGTTCCCACGGCTTGTTGCGGTGCTTACGTTGCACCTATTCGCCTAGATGCGGATGCTAATCTTTTGCCGGAACAAGCCGCGTTGCGCGCATCGGCCGATCAGTCCCAAACTGAACAGCAAGAGCTTCACAGCATGGACGGCAATGTATTTATCACGCAAGGCAATCGCTCTATGAGCACCGATAGTGCAAAGGTCGATCAAGAAACCCGACAAGCTGAGCTAACGGGCAATATAGTGTTGCGTGAACCCGGGTTTTTATTTCGAGCGGATAACGCGAAAATGGATATGGATTCCGGTGCAGCACAGCTTAACAATGCGTCGTTTGTACTTTACGAGAGCCGCGTACACGGCAACGCGGCGCATTTGCAGCGGTTTAGTGACAGCATTATCAATTTAGAGCAGAGCCGCATCAGCAGCTGTGAGCCGGGCGACAATGCCTGGTCAATGCAGGGATCCAAAATGTCTATTCACCAGAATGAGCACTATGGCACTGCGAAACATATGCGCATTAACATCAAAGATGTGCCGGTAGTTTATATGCCGTACTTGCGTTTTCCGGTTGGAAATGAACGCCTAACCGGTTTTCTTTTTCCGCTTGTTGGCCAGAGCTCGCGCAATGGGTACGAAATTGCCGCGCCGTTTTATTGGAATATTGCCCCCAATTACGATGCCGTGATCACCCCTCGGTATATGTCGGAGCGCGGTTCCGTATTTGAAATCGACGCTCGCCATATGGCAACACTATTTGATACCGAAATTACGGGAAGCGTTATTAATAATGATCGAGGTGGTTATAGTGTGTCTCAGGAAAATGAAATTAAAAATGGTATAGATGAGAAAGTTGCCTATCCCTACCGCGATCACGATCGTTGGGTTTATGACATCAAACAAGAGGGCGGACGCGGTCAGGCTTGGTCCAGTAAAATTCATTACACGGATTTGAGTGATAATGATTATCTTCGCGATATGAACAATGGTTCGGTGGATGCGAATCGCCAAGCCTATATTCAGCAGTTGGCGTCTCTGAATTACCATAGCGAGCATTGGTTTGCCAGTGCGCAGTTTAACGAATATCGGCTGCTAACAAAAAGCCAATTGCCTTACCGCGAAATGCCGCGCCTGAATTTGAATGGGGATTATCGGGTAGATGATCTGGTTTTTAAGCTCAATCAAGAGTATGTAGATTTCGTAAAAAATCGCTTTTTCACGCGTGAAAATATATCAGAAAATATTCTTAACAATACGATCTATGGCGAGCGGTTTAATACAGATTACAGTGTGGCGTGGGACAACACCTCGCCTTGGGGGTTCGTCAAGCCGGGCGTTGCGGTCAAGAGTCTGTCCTATCGCTTAAATGCGTTAAATCTGGCTGCTGAAAAAAATGCCTATAATTTTGTTGTTCCTCAAGCAAGCCTGGATACAGGTTTGTACTTTGAGCGCAGTGCCAGCTTTTTCGCTGGTGATTATTTGCAAACGTTTGAGCCTAGAGCATTTTATTTCTACAGCGCTTACAAAAATCAAAACTCACTCTATAAATTAACCGAAAATCAAACGAGTTATGTAAATTTTGATACCAGTGAGCTGACGTTTAATTACAACCAATTGTTTCGCACTACACGTTTTTCGGGTGGTGATCGGTTGGATGATGCCAACCAAGTATCGCTGTCACTGTCATCGGCGTTGATTTCGCAAACCACGGGATTGGAGCAATTGCGAGTGAGTTTGGGTGAAGTTTTTTATGCTGAAGATCGAAGAGTTACCAGTTTTGATAGTAGCTCAGCTACGTCCGATTACTTGGATGATGCGAAGACCCGCACGAGCTCCCCTTTAGCATTACAGCTTGCCAGTCAGTTAGGGCAAAGTTTACGGATAAGTGCAGATGTTGTTTACGATCAACATGTGGATCAATTGGATAGCGCGAGCACTGGAATTCATTATGCGGATAAGCAGTATCGTCTTTTTAATCTAGGCTACCGTTACGCGTCGAATCCGCTGATTACGAGCCCATCACAACCGCCGCTGTTATCCGATCAGGCACTCAAACAAATAGACGTATCAGTATTCTGGCCGGTGACTAGCCGTTGGAGTGTTGTTGCGCGATCGAACTATGATTTTAATTACGGAGTGGAACTAGACACCTTCGCCGGGTTCGAATACAACGACTGTTGTTACAGGGTCAGATTGGTGGGGCACCGTTGGTTAAATTTCGACTATAACAATACGGATTTTTTGAAAAATGCTACTAAAAACGATTATGAAGATGGTATTTCGTTAGAGCTTCAATTAAAGGGGCTGGGCAGTACGGGCCAAGGAATCAGTAAATTGTTAGAAAAAGCCATCGCCGGTTTTAGTGATCGCGAAAAAAACTTACGTTAAATAAGAAGTGAAAAATATTATGCAAAATGCTGTTGTTAAAAAATGCTTTGTAGCGAAACGTTTAGTCGGTTTGCGAGGAGCTTTGTTACTGTTTAGCTCGTTGCTCGCGGTGCAGTCCGCCGTTGCTTTACAGCAGGTGGGGCTTGACAGAGTTGTTGCCATCGTCGAAGAAGACGTGGTGCTTGAGAGTGAATTGAATGATCGTATGCAAGCAGTGTTGGAGCGTTTAAAAGGTCAGTATAAAGATCTGCCAGATGATAAGGTGATGCGCAAACAAGTGCTAGAACAACTTATCGTTGAGCGCATTGAGCTAGGGCTGGCAAAGCGTTATGAAATCAACGTTGAAAGCGCTGAAATTGATCAAGCGATTGATCGGGTTAAAGACAAAAACAAATCAACGCAAGAACAGTTGCTGGCTGACTTAAAGCAACAAGGCCTAACGCTAGAGGGCCTGCGCAATCAGCTGCGTAATGAGCTAACCATCAACCATTTACAGCAAGGTGTTGTCAGTGGCCGTATTAAAATCACACCACAAGAGGTAGATAATTTTCTAGCGTCAAGTGATGGAAAATTTGCGACCTCTCCTGATTTTCATGTTGGACATATTTTAGTAGCCGTATCGGGTTCTGCCGATGCTACAGTGATAGCGGCGGCAGAAAAAAAAGCTAAGGATATCTATCAACAATTGCAGACGGGCGGTGATTTTGCGCAATTAGCGATTGCAAATTCAAACGATCAAGCCGCTTTACAGGGTGGTGATATTGGTTGGCGTAAATTGGCGCAGCTGCCTGAATTGTTTGGTAATCAATTGGCCAACTTAAAAGTAGGTCAAGTCACACCGCCATTTCGCAGCGGCGCAGGGTTTCACTTACTAAAAAATATTGAGCAGCGAGGCGGCGGTGCGCTTTTAGTTGAACAGACTCATGCGCGCCATATTCTGGTAAAGCTTTCTGAAATTATGGATGACAATCAAGCCCGAGCGAAGTTGCTGGCATTGCGAGAACGTATCGAGAAAGGTGAAGACTTTGCCAAGCTCGCTAAAGAAAATTCTGAAGATGCGGGCTCCATGTTAAGCGGTGGAGATCTCGGTTGGTCAACTCCGGGTATGTTTGTTCCTGCCTTTGAGGAGGCTATGGCAAACGTTGAAATTGGAAAAATTTCTCGCCCCTTTAAAAGCCCCTTTGGATGGCATATTTTGCAGGTACAAGAGCGTCGCAAAGAAGATATGAGCGAACAAATGAAGCGTAACCAAGCGCAGAGTATTATTAAATCGCGGCGTTTTGATGAAGAGTTTCAGTTGTGGCAGACGCAAATTAGAGAAGATGCTTACGTAGAAATAAAGATTTAGGGATTCGTATAAAAGGATTTAGATACCATTAATAAGTCAGTGCGCGGCGAAGCAAATTTTAATGTGTTAATCATTAAAATATTGTTTCAGCCGCGTTGTTTTTTATGCGGAAAAAACGTTCAGGGCTTAAGAGATGGCAACAGACTGTTTTCGTATTGCATTAACACCGGGGGAGCCTGCTGGAATAGGGCCGGATTTAGTCGTAATGCTCGCGCAAAATGCGCAACCGAATGAAATTGTTGTTGTTGCGGACCCAGAATTATTATTGTCGCGCGCACGTCTACTGGGGTTGCCCCTTAACCTGCGTCAGTTGATTCCTGGCGATACTCCGCGTGCCTCCAGCGCGAGTGAGTTGGCTATAGTGCCGGTGCAATTGTGCGTGCCCGCGCGAGCAGGAATACTTGATCCGCATAATGCGCGGTATATTTTGAATACCTTGGATGTCGCCATTGATGGATGTCTTCGTCGAGAGTTTGCGGCTTTGGTGACCGGCCCGGTGCATAAAAGTGTGATTAACGATGCAGGCATCGCATTTACCGGGCACACAGAATATCTCGCCGAAAGAACAGCGACGAAAAAAGTGGTGATGATGCTAGCCACCGAAGGCTTGCGGGTTGCATTGGCGACCACACACTTGCCGCTTAAGGAGGTTGCAGCAGCAATCAATGAGCTTGAATTAACGCAAGTGATCACAATTTTAAGGCAGGATCTACAGCAACAGTTTGGCATTGCTGAGCCACGTATATTTGTCTGCGGATTAAACCCCCACGCTGGTGAGGGGGGGCATCTCGGGCGTGAAGAAATTGAGATAATTGAACCTGTGTTGCAACGGCTGCGTTTGCAAGGTTTTGATCTTGTTGGCCCATTACCGGCTGATACGCTATTCACACCAAAATATTTGGATCATGCGGATGCTGTTTTGGCGATGTATCATGACCAAGGATTGCCCGTCTTAAAGTACAAAGGTTTCGGGCAAGCCGTTAATATCACATTAGGCTTACCCCTTATTCGCACCTCGGTTGATCATGGGACTGCATTAGATTTGGCGGGAACCGGTAACGTTGATTTAGGCAGTTTGCGTACAGCGCTCAGCTACGCAATTGCCATGATCGAAGCCCAACAATCGGCGAGAATGCAGCGCGCATAAAATCAACATAGCAGACACCATAACGGCCTGCTTTAAAGCTTGAGATTTGAAAGTTGAAAGTTGAAGGTTGAAGGTTGAAGGTTGAAGGTTGAAGGTTGAAGGTTGAAGGTAG
>JAYWHF010000472.1:0-2818 GCA_043777855.1 Gammaproteobacteria bacterium
TTGCTAGCTCGTCGCGAATAGCCACAAGCAGCGCGCAAAGCTCCACGATTCCAGCTTCTTCATCGAGCGCTGCGGTAAAAAGCAGTTTGGCGTCCGTGCCAAGAGTAAACGGGTGGTCAAACCCCCTAACATGGGGCGGGAAGATTCCCAACGCCACCACCAATGTCGTTATACCCGCTGGCAAAACCGTTATTCTTGACGCAAAAGTAAACGTGCAAAGCCTGACTATTGAGGGCACGCTATCCTGTGCCGATGGCGAGATCGCTATTGAAGCGAAATGGATTATGGTTATGGGCAACAATGCTCGCTTCCTCTGTGGTACCAAAGAGCAACGTTTCAAAGGCAATTTCGATATCACGCTCACCGGTCAAAAAGGCCAAGATGATTCCGGCATGGACATGGGCACACGCGTGTTGGGAGCCATGAGTGGCGGTGTGATTGCGTTTTATGGCGAAGCCCGCACCAGCTGGCTGAAACTGGATGCCACCGCCATGCGCGGCACCAGCGATATCACGCTCACTCAAGCGCCCGTGAATTGGCGGCCTGGCATGACCCTCGTGGTAGCCCCGAGCGATGAAAACCCACGCCACGCGGAAGTGCGTAATATCAAGGGGATTAGAGGCAACCAAGTAACCCTCGACGCACCCTTAACCTTCGATCACTACGGTGAAGAACTAAAGTACGCCAATGCTTCTCAAAATTGGGTTGTTGATACCCGAGCACCCGTCGGCCTGCTAAGTCGCAACATCACCATCCGAGGGGCTGACGATGCAGGGACCACGCAGTTTGGTGCCCATGTGATGATTATGGTCACCGCCAAAGCCTACTTCTCAGACGTTGGGTTTCATCGTGTCGGCCAAAAAACTATCCTCGGCCGCTACCCATTTCATTGGCACAGAGCCGGCAATGTGGACGGGCAGTTCCTTGTCAACAGCTCGATTCATGAAAGTTATAACCGCTGTGTGACGGTCCACGGTACCAACAATGCCGTTGTACAAAATAACGTGTGCTATAACCATCTGGGTCACGGCTACTTTCTTGAAGATGGCGACGAGGAAGGTAATTTAATTCAGGGCAACCTAGGTCTCTTATCAGTGAGACCGAAAGACCGCGAAGAACTGTTGGATACCGATGCCTCCACAAGCCCAGCAGTTAAAGGCCCGGCAACCTTTTGGATATCCAACCCCAACAATCGCGTTGAAGGTAATTATGCGGGGGGCAGCGATGGTATCGGCTACTGGTATCACTTAGAAGATAAGCTAGTACCACGATCAAACGGGACCATGGTTAACCCCAGGGCAAACAAATTTGGGACCTTCAACAACAACACCGTTAGCTCATCGGACCGAGGCTACGCCACCTGCCCTAAAGGGGGCGGCGTCCAAGGTGCGAGCACATCAACCCCCATGGTCATCAATAACTTGACGGTATTCATGACAACTAAGACAGGCACATGGCCTTGCGGAGATAAAGTTCAAACCTTCAATAATATGAAGCTGATTGATTCGGGCGGTCACGTTGCAGGGGCGGCATTCACAGCTCCGCAACCCATGGAGGTTAATGATTCCCTGTTTGTGGCTAACAGTCCATTGGCCGGCTTCAACGGAGGAAAAAAGGGGCGTTCCGCGATCGGCATGTACGATCAAGGTTTTTATATTCACGACTCTCATTTTGTAGGCTACACAAAAGCTGACTCGAGTTCATTCTTGGGTACCGTCGGTGGTGCCGTGAAGAACTATGAAAACCGTGTGGAACGCCTTACTTTCACACCCCCAAACTATGCCGCGTTTGATATGAATGTGTCCAAAAATAAACATGCTACTCAGCACGCGTCAGTTGTATTTGATATCGATGGCAGCTTGGGTGGCGAGCCAGGCACTGAGCTTATGCCGCGCAGTCCGATTCTCGAAGAAAATGGTTGTGCAGCTGACGGTGCAATTGCGAAACTTGAGGCTGGAACTAATGGCATGATTTGTAAAACCCGTTTGGTTGAAGCAAGGTTTACGGGCGTCGATGGGACAACTACAAGACCCTACGACTATGAACTCTTTAGATCAAACGCTGGCGCCATTACTGCAAGGGCGGTGTTTGAGAATATCGATCCAAGTCTCAATAATTATTATCAAACTTTTGCAACTCCTAATCAGGCTTATCATTATGGAATTCGTTTTCTAGCTAATCCCGGTAAGACATTTTCGCTGTCGATAAGAGAAGCTTGGCCGAACGATGTCATTCGCTACGAAATGCAAGGGGTGGACGCTCGCACAGTGGTGCAAGGTTCTACTTGGCGTCAAGTAGCGAGTTTGCAAGCGCTCGCGGATGCAACAGATCCAGTGTTTTATAAAAATGGCACTACCTTGCACCTAAAATTTAAGTTGCCTGGAACTTCGGCTAAGTGGGCCGCGTCAGCAAACATTAACCTAGGGTATTAGTGCTTAGAAAACTGTGCAGTATTTTAGGAAATGTACAGTTTTCGCTAATGTGCGCTTTTGGAGAAAGTGTTTTAACGCTAGCGGAGTTTTCTAAATTAAGTGCAACCTCTAAGAAGTGGGAAGCTGTCGGCGCAATCAAGTCGGGATACTGAAATACAGATTGCGCGCAGACAACCCTAAGTGGATACAGCGGCTATTTCCTGCTGGTGAAAAACCTTGCAGGGATGGGAACGACAGGATCTGTGGTTCGTGACTTGGATGGTAGTTTAGGCGGCGGAAAGACCGGAAGATGGTCGTTAACACCCAAAGCGCCACTAATGAGTGACGCGAGTTGCAGACCCATTGCCGGAGCCGATGATGGCACACTCTGCCCCTACTTCTACGGA
>JAYWHF010000473.1:0-7803 GCA_043777855.1 Gammaproteobacteria bacterium
TTTACACATGTGCGAAAAATAGTGCTGCCTTCATCGATACCCATGATGTTTACCGGATTGCGGTTATCCTTGGGTATAGCGTGGATGGTATTGATCGCCGCTGAAATGTTGGCACAGAATCCCGGCCTCGGAAAATTTGTGTGGGACGAATTTCAAAATGGGTCGTCGGATTCGTTGGGAAGAATATGCGTGGCCGTATTAACCATCGGCTTGATCGGCTTCTTTCTCGATCGCACACTGCTGCTAATACAGGGCTGGGTAAATTGGGACAAGAGTGCAGTTGTTAGATAAGGGATTGATAAAATATTAACTCATACTAACCGCGCGAGCGGAGCAAAACAGGATTACATCATGAGCGAACTTCATTTAGAACTGTCCGGTGTCGGCATAGATTTTCCAACGCCACACGGCCCCTTTTGCGCACTGAAAAATGTTAATTTAAAAATTGACAAAGGCGAGTTTGTTTCATTGATTGGTCACTCGGGATGCGGCAAATCCACGGTGCTTAATATCGTTGCGGGTCTCTATAAAGCGACGCTCGGCGGCATTATGTTGAATGGGCGCGAAGTGAATGAACCCGGGCCGGAACGCGCCGTGGTTTTTCAAAACCATTCGCTACTTCCTTGGCTCACCGCCTATCAAAATGTAGAGCTCGGCGTAAAGCCGGTCTTCAAGGGCAAAAAAACCAAAGCTGAAATGCGCGAGTGGATTGAGCACAATTTAGAGCTTGTACACATGACCCACGCACTGCACAAACGCCCCGACGAATTGTCGGGCGGCATGAAGCAGCGCGTGGGTATTGCCAGGGCACTCGCCATGCAACCAGAAGTGCTTTTGATGGATGAGCCCTTCGGTGCGCTCGACGCGCTAACTCGCGCACACTTGCAAGATTCACTGATGGAAATACAAAATACCCTCGGTAACACCGTCATCATGATCACTCACGATGTGGATGAAGCTGTTTTACTTTCTGACCGCATTGTCATGATGACTAACGGCCCTTCTGCTACTGTTGGTGAAATTCTCGCTGTGACCTTAGAGCGCCCGCGGAACCGTCTTGCCTTGGCAGACGATCCTGAGTACAACGGTTACCGCAGCGCTGTTTTGCGCTTCCTCTACGAAAAGCAAAAAAGAACTGAGCCAACCTCTGGGAAGCCGTCAGAAAAATCGATGGGTCGTTCAGTCGCCGAGAAGCCCGTAGCCCAAAAGATGCAACCGCTAGAAAGCCATCAACACGCTGATACTGCGCTAACATTAGTATTGGCCGATAAACAGGTCGCTTAAGCGCATTAGCAGAGGCCTTTAGCGGCTGTTAAATACATTATTTTTAACTGATTTTTTCTCATTAATTACTGGTTTTGTTCTCGTTAGGTATCGATTTCTTTCTCAGCTGATATACGTTAAATGGGTTAACATGCGCGCGCAACGGCGCATCGCTAAAACCCATTCAGCTTGAGAATCTTGTACTCGCCATGGACCATCTTCAATCCAGCTTACAAATTAAATTTGCACAGCGCAGCGAAGCCGGGCGCAAACCAGAAAATCAGGATACCGTGGGCGCACGCATTCCAGAAGGTAACGCCCTTACCAACAAGGGCATCGCCATTGCCATTGCCGACGGTGTAAGTAGCAGCTTGGCCGCGCGCGAAGCCAGCCAAACAGCCATTGCCGGCTTTCTCACTGACTACTACGCCACTCCTGACACATGGCGTACGCAACAATCGGTTATTCGCGTTATTCAAGCACTCAACTCAAGCCTCTATGGCCGCAGCCAAAACTCCATTTACGGCGAAGGTTACTTAAGTACATTTTCAGCACTCATACTCAAGGGGTCAACGGCATTTTTGTTTCACGTTGGCGATACCCGCATTTATCGCTTACGCGGCAACGATATCGAATTGTTGACTCGCGACCACACCCAGCGCGTTGATCGTCATACAACACACTTGAGCCGCGCTCTAGGAGCCGATCCCTACTTAGAAGTTGACATGCACTCTTGCGAACTCGAAGTGGGCGATCTTTTTATTTTAAGTTGCGACGGCATTCATGAATTTATTCCCGCCAGCGAATTTAAAGTGTTAATTAAAACTCAAGCTCACGACATAGAGAAGCTTGTGAATTGCGCGATTGAACTCGCACTGACACACAACAGCGACGACAACCTAAGCATTCAGGCCGCTTACATAGAACAAATTGGTAGCGCCACGCAAAATGAAGCGGTGCAAGTTCTCTCTCGCCTACCCTTCCCGCCCTTGTTATCGCCGGGGCAAACGCTCGACGGATTGCGTGTGAAAAAAATCATTCACGAATCTAATCGCAGCCAAGTTTATTTAGTGGAGGACGAAAAGAAAAACCAATACGTCATGAAAACGCCTTCAGTTATTTTTCAAGACGACACCGCTTATATCGAGCGCTTTGTGATGGAATCTTGGATCGGCGTAAGAATTCACAGCGCTCAAGTCGCGCGAATAATTCCTGCACCAGAATCGCGGTCTTGCCTATATTATCTAACGGAATATATTCCTGGCCCCACACTTACGCAGCTGCTAAAAGAACGCGGAATACTGTCTATTCTCGACTCAGTCGAGCTGATCGAAAATCTGATTCGGGGCATTCGCGCCTTTCACCGCAAAGAAACGCTGCATCAGGATTTAAAGCCTGACAATGTGGTAATCGGCGCGAAAGGTCCCGTCATTGTTGATTTCGGCTCTTGCTGGGTCGCCGGCGTTGCTGAAGTCACAGCGCCATTTTCACGTGACAATATTTTAGGCACCCTCGATTATTCAGCTCCAGAATATCGCTATGGCGCCACGCCAGGGCCAACCGCCGATCAATTTTCATTGGCAGTTCTCTTGTATGAAATGCTAACCGGCAAATTGCCCTATGGCAGCCAATACGCTAAAGCCACAGATTTAAATAGCTTTCAAAAGCTACCCTATTGTTCTGCGATGCGCCACAACCCTCTAGTACCTTACTGGCTGGATAAGTCGCTAGAAAAAGCTCTCAGCATCTATCCGAACGCACGTTATGAGGCATTATCCGAATGGCTTCAAGACTTAAAGCGCCCAAACCCCGAATGGCTTACCCAGCGGCAACAACCACTTATCGAGCGCTACCCCGATAGGGTTTGGAAATTTTTTGCCATCACTGGGTGGCTTTGCGTGGTTGTGCTGATATTTTTGCATCGAAAAGCCTGACCTATTCATTGATGCTCGATTAATGCCCGCCTAACGCACGCGGTGCTTATTATTTCACCCCGCCACTAGCCGATAAGCCCCTCTCGTAAAAACCCGGGCGACAATTCCTTGCAGCAATCCCGTGCAACCAATCCTGTACAAAATTCCTACGCAAAAAAGTGACGAACACCAAACCGTAAACTATCCTCAGTTGTGCGTCAGCAATTTCGTTGGATATTGCATGAAAGAAAATTCAGGTGAGCGTTATTCTAAGTGCCCAACTCGTTGATATTAATAACAATACTATTATCCATCGCGGCACTCTCTGGGGTGATGCTGGTGCGGCGACGCTACCACATAAAGTTGGCAGAAGCCGCGCTACTTACGCAAAAAACACTCGCGGATCTAATGGACAAGCACGAACACAGCGCATTGATGGAACAGCACCAAGACACCATCAATAAACTGCAGGACTATGTCGGAGAGCTGCGCAATCAACTTCAACAGGCTGAGACAGGCCTTAAGCGCCAAGCTACCGAATACGAAAAAAAGCTGTCGGATCGCCAAGACACAATAGGCCGCCTTAACAGCGAATTAGAACATTATATTAGCGCCACTCAATCCAAAATTGAGGGCCTACGCGAGAATGCGGGCAAGCTACAAAACGATTTACTTTCCTTCGAGCGCTGGGCCGTTCAACTCGCGGGCTTGATGACCAATAATGCGGTGATGCAAAAGCAGAGTAAAACGTTTCAAGGCATCGTTAAACAAATTATTATTTTGGCGCTGAATGCGAGCATAGAAGCGGCCAGAGCTGGCGCAGCAGGAAAAGGCTTTGCTGTTGTGGCGTCCGAAGTAAGAAATCTCGCCAATGAATCCGAAGCCTTGAACAACAGCAATAAAGACAATCTTTGCAAAAATGAAATATTGACCATTACGACATTCCAAGACATTCAAGCCACCAGCAGAATGATTCTAACCGGCGTGACGAATCTTCAATCAGACATCAATAAGGTTTTGTTGTAATCGTGAGGTTCAAGCATCAGCATCGGCATCAGATAAAATGTAAAAGGTTACTGAATGAACCCAGCTAATCACAAAAATTTGGCAACGATTTTAGGTCAATCTTTTAATCAGATGCTAAGCTCAATCCAAAAGGATCAGGGCTTAGCGATTCAAAGGGCCGAGAAACAACTCATTCAATCTCTTGGCTTTAAAACTGTCATGTGTTCTATAGCTTCGGCCTCATTTAAGTTGAACATGTTGCTGCATTTTCCCGGCGATGGCCCTCTAGCCGATGAATTTATTAAACTTATCAGTGCTGACACGGCTAGAAATGCGCAGCAGCAGTATCAAGATTATATTTCCGAGCTTTCTAATAGCTTGTGTGGCGCTGCAAATAGGATTCTGGGGGCCTGTGGTTTTTCAACGGGGATGTCTACGCCCGTAACCTTATTAATAACCAACAGCACGCTTCACATGGAAACAATTTTGCCAAGCAGCGAGTCTCATATTGGTTGTCTTTTTAACGGTGGCCCACTTATTTTTGCAAGCCTCTATTTGTTTATCAACAAAGGTTATGAAAATCATCTATTAATTTCGGTGCCAGAGTTCGGCACTGCTACGGAAAGTTCGGGAGAGCTCGAGTTTTTCTAATGTGAAAATACAACGTGGAGTATCTGTACAATGGCAAAAGTATTAGTAGTTGACGATTCAAGTACCGTGCGAAACGAGGTCAGCAGCTTTCTGATATCGAACGGAATAGATGTAGACACTGCAATCGATGGCGTCGATGGTCTTTCAAAAATTGGACGAGACCCCAACTTAAAGCTCGTTATTTGCGATGTCAATATGCCAAACATGGACGGCCTAACCATGGTCGAAAAGGTGAAGGCTTCTGGCAAACAAATTTCAATCATTATGCTAACAACGGAAAGCAACCCAAGCATGAAACAGCGAGGGAAAGATGCCGGCGTAAAGGGCTGGATTGTCAAGCCTTTTAACGGTGCCGCAACACTTGAAGGAATAAAGAAATTGATATCTTAATTTTTTATTCCTCTTCACTACACGTTTTCAACGATGCAAAAAACCAATCCATACTTAGGAACATCTGCATGGAAGTAAGTGCGCCTCATTAATCCTGACCGGGACAATTGCAATGACCGATACCAGTTTCCAAGCCGTTAGCAAAGTAATTGTTTACGATTGCAGTACGACGCACGAAGGCAGAATCAAACAATTCTGCGAAACACACAATCTTGTTGCGGTAAAACCCCAAGGCAAAGGAATTCTTGAAGTCTTAAAATCCTACGTTGATCTCGGAGCTATTTTTCTATCTGAAGATCTCGATGGCTGCGAAGGTGGCGGGTTAATGCTGGGGCACGAAATACATCGGATAAGGCCAGAACTACCGATTATTTTGCGTTGCAACTCAGATGCGAACGAAATGGCAAATGATAAAAATATTAGCAAAGTATTCTGTGCAATCTACAACATCAACGACATAGATACTCTAGTACAAACACTTGAAGAACATATATTTTGTACTCACTACCCCAACAATCTCGTGCGCGGCATTGAAGAAATTACTCGCGGAACGCTGAATGATTTTTTCAACAATGTCGACATTGATGTTGCGACGCCCTACGTTGTCAAGGATCGCATTATTTTTGGCGAACTGTTTAGCCTTATCCCAGTAGAAAGCTCATGGTGCAAAGGCTATATGATGCTTCAGATTGAAGAAGCTAATATTCGTGACATGGTAAAACTGGAAAAGATCTCTGGCCCAGACAATGACCTAGAAAATTTTAGGATTATTAACGACGTGCTCAGTGAAATTACCAACATGACCTGGGGCGGAATAAAAAATCGCTTTGTCTCTGAGGATAACCCACGCAGCGAGATATCCACACAAGTTCCTATTATCGTCAATCACAAAAATAAATACATTACGTTTGGCACCAATGCGCCGCAGTTATGCTTTCGCTACACACTAAAAAATAGGTCAGGCAACAATAAATCATTTACGCTATACCATAAATTTGTGTTCAACCTGTATTGGAAGCCAGATAGATTTAGTGAGAATGAGCCTTCAGTCAATGACTTGGTTAATGCTGGAGAATTAGATTTTTTTTAATGCGACGCTGCCAGAAAAATTCTTGTGCCGTCACACACGATTCAGAAGCGCGCCAACCTATTGCCAAAAAGAATCCAGCGCGTTAACGCTCTATGGGTATTTGATGATGAAACGTTTTAGCCATTGTTCATGCGTTATAAAATTGGGTTTATATACCTTGGTTAGCGCCCTAACCCTGCTGTTTTTCAGCGCCACTCATCTTGCTAACGCTGCCAGCCTTCCTGAAATTATTAGCTTCCAAAATATTCTTGAAAATAAAGATATCACCATGAGTGAGGGCGCTTCGTTTTTGCAAGACAGCCAAGGCTTTATGTGGCTCGGAGGTGGCACGGCGCTAATTCGTTACGATGGCTATGAGTTTCGCCAGATCTTTATTACAACCGAAGATAAGCCTGACGAAAAAGAACCCGTGTTTTTTGCCGAGAGTATTTTTGAGGATAGCCGACACACCATTTGGATTGCATCTCGGCTGGGCTTGTTAAAATTTGATCCAAAAACAGAAAGACTTACCCGCGTTAAAAATGACGCTAGCCAGCCGTTAAATATCGCAACTATAAACACTTTGCGAGTACTGGAACTCTCTAATGGAAAAATGCTGGTTAGCTCTACCGCCGGATTGCTTTTTCTAGACCCCCAGACACTTAAGTACACAACCATGGTCGCTGACCCGGCCAAACCCAACTGGCTAAAAGATTCACGCGTTAACGCCATGCTGCTCGATGGCCCTGACGAAGTTTGGTTGGGCACCGAAGAAGGCTTGGAAAAGCTCAATTGGAAAACAAACACATTTACATTTCAAAAAGCAAATCCAAACCAACCCGATTCTGTGCCAGACAATCGGGTAAGAGATATTGTTAAAGACAGAAGCGGAAAATTGTGGCTCGCAACGGCGGGCGGCATTGCACACTACGACCCAAAAACACATGAGGCAAAACGCTACATCAACAACCCTAACGACAGATTTAGTTTGGGAGGAAATGACGTGTGGTACCTACTCATGGACTCCGAAGGTGTTGTGTGGGCAACGTCTGACGGCGGCGGCGTTTCAGTTTACGATAGTGCTAAAGACCGCTTTATTAATCACACCTATGAAGCGGGGCGTGCAGGCTCATTGAATACCAGCAAGGCCCGTGGCGTTTATGAAGATAGAAACGGCGATATTTGGATTGGCACTTACCCCACCGGCATCAATTTTTTTGATCGTTCAAGTGCGCCCATAGTGACCTATACGAACGACTCAACGAACCCAAAAAGTTTGAGTTACAACCGTGTACTCTCCATCAAGGAAGATAAGCTCGGCAACCTATGGTTGGGTACCGATGGCGGTGGTTTAAATTACTTTGATCGTGAAAAAGCAGAATTTACTCATTTTAATACCGACCCAAACAACCCCAACTCACTGAACGGGGACTCGGTACTCGCAAACTACATCGACTCTCAAGGCTTAATATGGACCGGTGTTTGGGGCGGTGGCGTTGCTACTTACAACAC
>JAYWHF010000474.1:0-2814 GCA_043777855.1 Gammaproteobacteria bacterium
CGACTCAGTGTTGTGGCGAATGAATTCGCATAGCGGCGACTTCTCATTTTCTACTCGGTCCGCCCACATTTTTCCGATTGAAGTCCATTCCATTAAGCAGCTGTCTTCGTTTATGGCGATGTTATCCGCTACGGATCGCCATGTGTTCTTGCGCACGTTCGGTTCAGACGAGAGCGATATTCACGAACTGGTGCGTGCGTGCGAGATCAAAATACAACTGGCAAGCAGCGATTTCAAAGTTCGTTTTATAGGGCGACTCGCATTGCACGGCGCGGCGCAAGGTCGAGTATTTGAAGGCATCGTAATTTCCAATCACCACTGGGCCACAAAACCCAATTCGGAAAGTAGTACTCGATTGTTAGCACGATTATTCGCCACTAGCGATATCGCAAGCCTAGTGACGGACCCTGAGGGTGTATTGCTGCAGGCCAACCCGGCGTTCGCGAGTTTATTTGAGCTTAAGCCGCGCAAGTTGATGGCGGGTGTGGGCCACTACAATGTTCTTAAAGATAAAAATTTGCTCGCTGTTCCCGAAATTATCGACATGTTGAGCAATGTTTATAGTAAGGGCGAAGTACACAGTTTCGATGTTGGCTACCATTTACAGCATCTACAAAAACGCACCTCGCTTACGAAGAAAATTATTTATTTTCGCGCGAGTTTTTTACCCATTAAAAATAGCGAAGGCATCACGGAGTATGTGCTAATCCAACTGCAAAATATGTCGCGTGAAAAAGAAACCTTACAAGTTCTGCTTAAACAACAGCGTGAGTTACAAGAAAGCGCAACTAGCTACAAAGCATTTATTGCCAATAGCAGTGAGGCCATCTGGTGTTACGACATGGTGCCGCCGATTCCGCTGAACACGCCGATTGATGTGCAGGGCGAATTATTGATACAACGGGCGCGCCTTTCTCAGGGCAATAAGGTGCTGCTGTCGATGTTAGGTGTACAGACACTTGATAGCGTCATAGGGATGGGTTTGCGTGAAACTGGCGCAAAGGAAACGACGTTCGATGTAAGACATTTTATCGAAAACGGCTATCAAATGACGGACCACGATGTGGAGCGCGAAGATCGCAAGGGGCACGCTCATTATTTTCAAATTTCGTGCATTGGCGTGGTTGAAAATGAATGCCTAAAACGCGTATGGGGAACTACAAAAGATATCACGGCGCGAAAACGCTATGAGCTGCGTCTTGAACATGTGTCACTGCACGACTCATTAACGGGCTTGCCAAATCGCGCGGCTATTCAGCAAGAAATTGAGCGGTTTTTTGCGCGTGATCTGAATGCTGTGGGCGCTTTAATTTTTATTGATCTCGACCGGTTTAAAGAGATTAACGATACGCTTGGCCACCAAGTTGGCGATCAATTACTGCAGCTGATTGGTCCGCGCATCGCCTCTGAACTAACGGATATAAAAAGCACCGTTGGGCGTATGGGTGGAGATGAATTCGCCATTTTTCTACCGGATATTGGCAGTGAAACGCACGCTTTGGATGTTGCGCAGCGGATTTTAGAAGCGGTGCGATTGGAGTTTAATTTGGAGGCCTTTTGCGCTGAAATCAGTGCGAGTATGGGGGTTGCCTTGGCCCCCGGACAGGCGTCGGATGTGAGCACCCTAATGCGCTATGCCGATGTTGCTATGTACAACGCAAAAATACATATGACGGGCACTGCGGTTTACCGGCCAGAAATTGACCCACACTCACCGAAGCGCTTGGCGATGATGAGTGAGCTGGGCCGTGCCATCCGCGAAGAGCAATTGTGTTTATATTTTCAACCTAAAGTGGATTTAATCAATAAGTCCTTTTACGGTGTGGAGGCCTTAATTCGTTGGATCCATCCAGAATTGGGTTTTGTGTCGCCTTCTGATTTTATTCCGATCGCCGAAGTAACAAGCTTGATTCATCCTTTAACGGCCTGGGTGTTAGAAAAAAGTATTGCGCAGTGTTGTTTGTGGCGTTCACAGAATATAAATTTAACGGTTGCAGTTAATTTATCGGCGCGTAATTTGTTGGATGAAAATATGCCGAAATTGGTGAGCCGGTTGTTGACGAAGTACGGTTTGCCCGCCGTTGCCTTGGAGCTGGAAATTACTGAAAGTGCAATCATGATTGATCCGGCGCGCGCGCTGCGAGTGTTACAGCAGTTGCATGATTTAGGCGTCCAACTGTCAATCGATGATTTTGGTACGGGGTATTCGTCACTTGCCTACTTGAAAAAATTGCCAGTGCAAACGTTAAAAATAGACATCTTTTTTATCCGCAACATGCTTGAAGATCATCAAGATGAACTCATTGTAGATTCGACGATTCGCTTGGCGCATAGCTTGAATTTGAAAGTCGTTGCGGAAGGCGTTGAAAACGAAGCCTTGGTGCAGCGCCTTACCGGGATGGGTTGCGATGATGCGCAAGGCTATCATATTGGCCGACCTATGCCGGAGGCACAGATTGCAAAATGGATGAAAGACTCACCATGGAAAAATGTTTGATAATTGATCCGCCTCTCCAATAAAAAACCGCGAAAAGAGTTGCATAAAAGTAGCCGACTTGCGTGTGATTTTCCCTTATACTGCTGCAACTCTTCCTAGTTACACTTTTGAGTCCTAGGTGCAATTTTAGCCCTAGCGTCGAATTCTAATTAATAAGGCCACACTTTCATGTTCATTAAATCTTTGCGCGGAGCATTTTCTAACGACCTTTCTATTGACCTAGGTACCGCCAATACGCTGATCTATGTGCGCGGTCGCGGTATTGTTTTGAACGAACCTTCTGTTGTAGCGATTCGCCACCACGATGGCCGTAAAAC
>JAYWHF010000475.1:0-7786 GCA_043777855.1 Gammaproteobacteria bacterium
GTCGCTTTGCGTCATCAAACTCATTTATGTAGCGGCCCTCGAGTATTTTTTGTTGATGTATATTCGCTATGCCAGCATGGGTGCCCTGAACTGAAAAACTACCATTTTTGCCTTTATAAACGGTGTAAGCCGGAGCGCCATCCCAAACACCCAAACTATTCTGTGCATAGATTCTATCTATGTTGGGCACCTTACTCTTAATTGCAATTACATCTTCGGCTTTTAAGGTAATGTGCCGCCCTATAGGCATGCCTTCGAAAGCAAATTGTGTATTTCCCTCTGACCAAATCCATACCGAATTGGGAATTTCTTTGAACTCTTCAAGCACGCCATTTTCAAGCCCTTTGCCCGCACCCATCAACATCGCCAGCATAAATATTCCCCAGAATACGCCGAATGCGGTGAGCGCCGTGCGCAACTTATGTTGCTTTAGGGTAAAAAAGATTTCCTGCCATTTTTCTGTATCTATCAACATGTTAAGGCCTTCACTCAGCGCGCATGGCTTCAACGGGCATAATACGCGCGGCTTTTAACGCCGGCATTAGACCCGCTAAGGCACCCACTATGACTAATAAGATAATTGCCGTCACCGCCACGTGGAAGTTAACCTCTGGGCTATCAAAAAATTCTAATTTTGCGTTTGACGAGCGCAAACCAAACGACACTAATTCCAATAGACCCACGCCTAGAACTAGGCCCGCATAGCCCGCAATACTCGTGACCAAAACAGATTCCATTAATAATGTACTCACTATGGTGAACGGAGTCGCACCCAGCGCTTTACGAATACCAATTTCTCGGGTGCGCTCTTTGACGGTGATAATCATAATATTGCTGATACCAACAATTCCGGCGGTTAAGGTGCCTAGGCCGACAAACCAGATAAATGCGTTAATCGCAAAAAATAATCCGTTTACCATTTTAGCGGGCTCTGCCATGTTGAATGATTTAATAGCGCGCTTGTCTTCAGGTGAGACATTGTGACGAGTCTTTAACAGTTCAACGACTTTTTTCTCTAGTTCGAAACCGTTGGCGTCAAACGCAGGGCGCAACCAAATATTATTTATTTTATCCCCACTGCCAAAAAGTTTATCGAAGGTGGGGCGTGGAATATAAATGCGTTCTGAGTCCTGACCCCGATTAGCCTTGTCATAAAAAACACCGACAACTTTAATAGCAACTTCATTGACGTGAATTGTTTTCCCTAAAGGATCAACACCTTTTCCAAATAGCCTTTCTGCTACCACAGAGCCAATAGCCGCAATTTTTCGAAGCTCTAGATCATCAAGGGGATTCGTTTTTCGGCCAAAGGTAAAAGGAAGGCTTTCTTTAATTTTAAAGTATTCTGCTGGCACCCCAAAGACGGAATAGATTCCCATTTTATTTTCGTACTTGATGGTAATACGGCCTTGCTGTTGTTCTGCGGAGATAAATCTCAAGCCGGGCATATCCTTTTTAATCGCTTGCAAATCTCCATTGGTTAGCGCAATGCCACGCCCAAGGCCTAATCCTTTGTAAGCTATTGATGTGGTGTCCGACCATATCACAATAAAATCCAATACGTCCGTACCGAAACTTTTATACACACCATTTTGCATGCCTTTTCCAGCACCTAACAGAATGATGAGCATGAAAATTCCCCAAAATACACCAAACGCCGTCAATGCGGTGCGGAGCTTATTTTGCCGTAAGGTGTAGAGAATTTCTTGCAAACCATCCATATCAATTATCCTGATATTTTTTCTATGTCTGGATCGGTTTCATCAATAGGCAAATGCTCATTACCCGAAAGAATCAACCCATCTTTTAAAATTATTTGCCGCTGCGTTTGATCGGCAACATCCTTTTCATGTGTCACAATAACAATAGTGTTGCCAAGACTATGCACCTCTTTTATTAACGCCATAATTTCAATGGTTGTTTGGCTATCAAGGGCGCCCGTTGGCTCATCCGCCAAAATCACTTTTGGCTTAGTCACTAAGGCGCGCGCTATAGCGACACGTTGCTTTTGTCCACCCGATAGTTCATTGGGCATGAAATTAGCGCGGTGCGAAAGCCCCACCATTTCCAAATATTGCGTAGCACGATAGTTACGCTCTTTACGCCCAACGTTTTGATAGTACAAGGGCAAGGCAACATTCTCAGTTGCATTTTTAAATGGCAATAAGTTGAAGGACTGAAAGATAAATCCGAGCAACTCGTTACGCAACTGCGCTGACGTTTTTTCTTTGAGATTTTTAATTTCTCGCCCCGCTAGAAAATAATCCCCTTGATCGTGATTATCCAAAATGCCTAAGATATTCAACAAAGTTGACTTGCCGGATCCCGAGGAGCCCATGATAGATACGAGCTCACCTTCGCGAATATGTAGGTCGATTCCCTTAAGCACATGCAAGGGTTGTTCGCCGGAGCGGTAAAATTTATGAATATTATGAAGCTTAATCATGGCTAATTCTGTCCTTTTAGAGAAGACTAATTATGTCTTACAACTCGTTGAGGGTGACTGCAGTGAAGTTTAATGTGTTTCTTAAAATTTGATAGCGGAGCTCATACCCACTCGACCTTTTTAACCAAATAGTGACAAGTGTCAAATGAAATGGCTTTAGATTCAATACGTTCGAAAAAAGGCTTCTCAGTGACCACACTATTCATCTTGCAAAGCAACAATTGGATTTACTGATGCCGCTTTTAAAGCTGGAAGCACTGAAGCAACTGCTCCTGCTGCCACAAGAACCGCCAGCGCCATCAGCGCTGTAGCTATATCGACGTAAGGCGCCGAAAACATTCCCTCACCTTTGCCCATTTTCAACAACAGCTTGGTCGCGCCCTCGAGCGCTAGGACCCCGACAACAAGGCCCGCGTAGCCTGAGACAAGCGTAATCAACAAAGATTCTTGCACAATCATCCAGCTGATTTTTGCTGGAGTTGCCCCCAACGCTTTGCGCAAACCAATTTCACGCGTGCGCTCTTTTACGACGACCAGCATGATATTACCCACACCAATCACACCCGCGATAATAGTACCAATCGCAACCAACCAACTAAAACCTAAAATTCCATTGACCAGATTTTGCTGTTGATGAAATTCTTGTTCAACATTATAGGTTCGTAATACACCAACATCGTCAGGATGTATTTTGTGGCGTTCGTAAACAAACTTTTTAACAGCCGCTTCTACTTGATCAGCAGTATATCCAGCCGCGGGTTGAATCCAGATATCATCCAGCCGATCCATTTGATTAAATGCCTTACGCAAACTGTTGTTAGGAATGAATACACTATTACTTTGGTTTCGATTGCCGTCATCGGGTTCTGTTGTGATGTATACGCCCACTACTTGGAAATAGACGCCATGAATATTGATGGCTTTTCCGAGAGGATCTTCGCCATTTTTGAACAGAATATCTCGAACACGTGTTCCAATGACCGCTACTTTTCGAAGTTCGTCGTCATCGCGTTGATTTACATAACGCCCTGCAACCACTCGATTCGTTTGCAATGCCTCCCAGCCCGCGTGTGAACCAAGCACATTGAATGAACCACTATTTTTTTCATGAACAATAAACTGTGCGCCCCTCAGAAAATTCTGACCTTCCATTAATTTAACACCGGGAACGCGTTGCTTCACCGCGTCTATGTCATCTTGGGTAAGTAAAACGGTTCTGCCTTTTCTTAAGCCTTTATAAGCAATTTGCGTAGGGTTGGAAGACCACAAGAAAATAATATTTTTTCTATCGCCAAATAATGCATTAACTTTATTGCCATAACCAGTACCGAAACCTAAAAGTACTACCAACATAAAAATTCCCCAAAAAACACCGAATGCTGTCAGGCCCGTTCGCAATTTTTGTTTTTTCAAGGTACTTAAAATTTCTTGCCATTTATCAACATCAATTAGCCTCAATTGCATTACTCTGCCCTCATGGCTTCTATCGGCATTATTCGCGCGGCTTTTAGAGCAGGAATAAGCCCCGCAATAATACCCGAGAGAATTAGCAAACCTAATGCACCCACGACCACAACAATATCAACTTCGGGATTTTGAAAATAGGGCAATTCAATCGCAAATCTTGTTAACAATATCGATATACTTTCTAAAAGCACCACTCCAAAGACTAAACCACCATAGCCAGCGGTGGCGGTAACTAATATAGACTCCAGTAACAAATCCCCGATTATCGCTTTGGGTGTTGCGCCCATTGCCTTGCGAATACCTATTTCTCGCGTACGTTCTTTTACGGTAATAATCATAATATTACTTACACCAACTATTCCGGCGAGTAGAGTTCCTATGCCTACCAGCCAAATGAATACCTTGAGCCCGGCAAAAGTTTCTTTAATTTCCGCGGTAGATCGAGCGTAATTGTTCACCTCAATCGCGCGCAAATCGTTGGGAGCAATATCGTGTCGCGTTTGCAGCAATTGCATGATTTTTTCTTCAAGTAAAATACCATCAATACCTTGCTTAGGGCGCACAGTAATTAACTGCACTGTCTGGCCTCCACCAAACGTTTTTTTGTAAGAACTGATCGGCAGATATACGCGCTCTGACATCACACCGCGGTTGCCTTTGTCGTAAAATACGCCGATGATTTTGAACACAATGCCGGTAATTTGAATTTCTTTACCTATTGCATCGGCGTGAGAAGAAAAGAATTTATCGGCAACCCGAGTTCCTATGACGACGACTTTTCTGCTCTCTTCCTTATCCCAATAATTTAACCGGCGCCCATTATTAAAAGGCACTTTTTCTTTGATATTAAAATATTGATCAGCCACCCCAAACACACCGAAAGATCCGGATTTGTTGCCAACATTGACCAAGATATCAGAGTTGGTAAATGCTCCTAGGGCGTTTTCACTGGAAATATAACGAACATCGGGTAATTGCTGCCGTATTGCTGTCATATCATCTTCGGTAAGTTTTATCTCTCGACCTGAGGGAAAACCTTTATAGGGAATGGACGTTGTGTCAGGGAAGAACCACATTGAATCGGCGGTATCGTTAAATCGTCCTTCGAGGAAAGCTTTCTCCATGCCTCTGCCTGCGCCTAGCAGTAAGATCAACATGAAAATACCCCAGAAAACACCAAATGCCGTAAGTGCGGTACGTAATTTATTCTGCCGTAGGGTATATAGAATTTCTTGTAAACCATCCATTGCGACATCCTGATTCAGCTCGGTTTTTATGGCGATGTCGCAACCCTATTTGAATTGGTGTAGCTTTGCAACAAAAGTTGTTTGCGCAAAAATTGCTATCGGCCCTCTCTCTGCGCGCTTTTGATAACTCGTCACTTCTGACGATTAACGCCGTTAATTAACGCCTTGATGGCTGCTGAGACTATGTTCCGGTCTTTGCCAACACCAAAGATGGCTTTGCCATTATTTATTTTTAATTCCACGTAACAAACTGCTGTCACATCAGAGCCCTCGCCAATCGCATGCTCTGAATAGTCGACTACGCTAATTTCCTGCTTGAGATACTGACTCAATGCATGTGCAGCGGCATCAATGGGGCCGTTGCCTCGCCCGCTGATTTCAACCATTTGATCATCATGTTTTGCATGAATAACGATGTCCACCTGATGCTGGCTATCTTCATCACTACGCATTTTCGAACGTTGATAAGCAAACGGTGTATTCACTGCAAAATATTCTTGTTCAAATATTTTTGCGATTTCTACGCTCTTCACTTCTTTGCCCGTGGTGTCACTGATTTTTTGAACGATACCGCTGAATTCTATTTGTAAGCGGCGAGGCAATTGTAGGCCTGCAGCTTGTTGCAGCAGAAAACTTACACCACCTTTTCCCGATTGTGAGTTAACGCGTACAACAGCATCGTAGCTGCGATTCAAGTCGGCAGGGTCAACGGGTAGATAAGGTACTTCCCAAAGACCTTCCTTTTTCTGAACCGCAAAACCTTTTTTAATCGCATCCTGATGCGACCCAGAAAATGCAGTAAAAACTAATTCACCCGCGTAAGGATGACGCGGATGAACTGGTAACTGTGTGCATTCTTCTGCTAATTTTCGTACCCGATCAATGTCTGAAAAATCCAAGCCAGGATGCACGCCCTGAGAATATAAATTTAGCGCTAGGGTTACTAGATCCACATTCCCCGTGCGTTCACCATTGCCAAATAGACAACCTTCCACTCGATCCGCGCCCGCCATTATGGCTAGTTCAGCAGCGGCCACCGCCGTGCCTCTATCGTTGTGAGGATGGACGCTTAGCACAATACAATGGCGGTTATGTAAATTGCGGTGCATCCACTCAATTTGATCGGCGTAGGTATTGGGTGTATTCATTTCTACCGTTGCCGGCAAATTAAAGATAATTTTTTTCGCGATAGTTGGCTGCCAGACTTCACTGACGGCATCGCACACTTCTTTCGAAAATTCTATTTCGGTACTGGAAAAAACTTCTGGAGAATATTGAAATGTCCAATCTACTTCTGGCGCTTGTTGTGTTAGCTGCTTGCACCAACGCGTACCTTGAATCGCAATATTTTTTACGCCTTCTTTATCAGTGTTATAAACAATTTTTCGAAACGCCGGCGCTATAGGATTATACATATGCAAAATGGCTTGCTTCGCTCCTCGCAAACTCTGAACGGTTTTTTCAATAAGGTCGAATCGCGCTTGAGTTAGCACTTCGATAGTCACATCATCGGGAATATGTTTTTCCTCAATGAGCAAACGCGCAAAATTAAAATCAATTTCTGATGCCGACGGAAACCCAATTTCAATTTCTTTGAAGCCGATAGCCACCAACTCTTTAAACATGCGCAACTTAGTCTGAATCGACATAGGGTCGATAAGCGCTTGATTGCCATCGCGAAGATCCGTGCTCATCCATATCGGTGGCTTCACAATGAAATTATTAGGCCATTGCCGATCCGGCAAACTGACACCGACAAAGCGCTGATATTTAGTTGATGGATTCTGAATCATGTTTAGCCCCGATAGCGATTCTTAAAAACAGTTAGTTTGACCTGAGGAGACTGATTGATGTGGGCGGCTGGTTGGCTCGCCATTCTGTCAGTTGCTTGTGGCTTTACTCCACCCCCCAAAAACCGGGATACGGGTTTTGAGGAGTTTGTCAGGTTGAAGAAAGTATAGGGTGAGTTGATCGGCAGGAGATTGCTAAGACTGCTCGTTATTTTTTATTTGCGCAATATTATTGCGTATAGTATTATTTTATTGATATATAATTTTAATAAATAGGCAAATCTATGTCATTAGAGCTAGACCGCTATGACCGTCTTATTTTAGAATCCTTGCAAAAGGACGGCCGCATTTCTAATCAGGAACTTGCAGACGCTATTAGTCTTTCGCCTTCCCCTTGCTTGCGCAGAGTTCGCCAGCTGGAAGAGTCGGGCTTGATCGATGGCTATGTCGCCGTGCTAAATGCGCGCAAGTTGGGCTTAACGCTTATGGCTTTTATTCAAATCAGCATGGACAAACACACACCCGAACGCTTTGCGCAATTTGAGGACACTGTGGGTCGCTATTCTGAGGTGCTCGAATGCCATTTAATAACGGGGCAGTCGGCGGATTATTTGCTCAAGGTTATTGTTAAAGATATGGATGGATACCAGCAGTTTTTGTTGCAAAAACTAACCCGTATTGAGGGCGTCAGCGGTGTGCATTCTTCTTTTGTATTGAAGTCGCCGATTATGACTACCGCATTACCCTTGCTTTAAATTTTCTCAGATAAATCCATCCTTGGATTTATGTTTAACGCCAAGGCATTTCATTGTTAATGCCTTAGTTACTTAAAGTTT
>JAYWHF010000476.1:0-2811 GCA_043777855.1 Gammaproteobacteria bacterium
CACTCCGATCCAGAGTCGGCTTGTTATCAGTGTCACCGGCATCTTGATCCTATGCGTCAGGTATTTAGCCGATATCAATACTCCGTAAGCCACGCAAAAATACCCGACCTAACAAAAACACCAAGCTTTTCGTTTTTGGGTGTGAGTCAAAACTTTACGACGGTAGATGAGTTCGCAAAAATTTTGGTTGATCATCCGCAGTTTGCTCCGGGATGGGTACAAAAATTATGTGTTTGGGGTAACTCAATACGCTGTGATGAAGCCGACCCTGAGTTTGTGGCGCTGGTAAATTATTTCACAACTAATAACTACAATTTACGTTTATTGATGAGGCAGTTTTTTAGTTCGCCGATTTTTACGGGGACAACTAAGACGCTGAGCCATACCACGAATAATTTTGTGGTTAGCATTAGCCGCGGCAATCATTTTTGCACGGCTATGGCAACACGGTTAAAGCAATTAAAAACTCTAAATGGTACGACGGGCAACATCAATGTTTGCGCCAATACAGATGCGCTGGGCACTGTGTCAAATGATCAAATTGCGCGCGCCGCGGAAGACTTGGTGCTAGGAGTGGATATAGGCGCGTTTGATTCGAAGTCTATAGATGCGGAATGCGCGAACTTATCGCGCAAAATTTTTGCATCTAACACCTCACAAATAATCGACCAGACGCAGGGGATCGATAAAGCCATAGCGCAGTTAGTTGAGTATGTTATGGGTTTGCCACCCAATCACTCGCGCTACGCCGCCACCCTAGCCGAGTTAAAAAATATTTATGTAATTGCTAACCACCAAACGCTCTGCACGGGTGACCCGAATACCCAAGGCACGGTTATTAGTTGTGGTTACAAACTTACTCAGCTTGAGTCATTGAAAAGTGCGTGGTTTGCAGCCTGTACTTCACCCGAATTTATCAGCGTGGGCATGTAGGAATCGATATGAATATGATCAATAGAAGACGCTTACTGATTGCCGGTGCTCTGGGTATGGGTTCACTGCCGTTGCGATCACTGATCACGGGGTTACCAATCCCTTTTTTGCTGGGGGCAAGCCCGAGGGCGCTAGCGGCGAGCACAGCAAATTTTCTAATCTTGTCGCACTTGAGTAGCGGTGATCCACTCAATGCAAACGTGCCCGGCACTTACCCACAGGACCCGGCGATTACGACAGATCCACTGCGCTTTATCCAGCACGCTACTGTCGCCGAATTGGGGGCTATTGCGGAGGGTTATCAGAACCCGAGTACGTTTAATTTAGGGACTGCTTCAGTAAAAGCGGCATCCTCCTGGGCAAGTTTGCCCGTTGATTTACGCCAACATCTGGCCTTTTGGCACCACGGCACCTACGTCAATGCGCATGGGGAGTTACCGACGGTCAGGCGCCTGGGCGGTGCTGTTAAAGGCTACGACGGCAGCGGGACAGATGAGCTGGGGTCCTTGGTTGCCGAGGAGCTAAATGCTGATTTGGGTACAGTCGGTAAGGAAATCCTTGCTGTCGGTGGGAACGGTGTGGTTTCGCAAGGCCGCAATGTGGCTGTGTTGCCGCCCACTAGCCTCAAGGGTATTTTTGTAAGCAGCGAGGTTAATTTGGACAAGATGATCGCCATGCGCGATCGTTTTATCGATAAGGCTTATTCAGACCTAAAGGTCACAGGTACACCGGCGCAGCGCAAGTTTTTTGATCAGTATGCTATTAGTCGTCAGAGCGCTGGTACCATGGGTAATGCCTTGGGCGATTTATTGAGTAGTGTCACCTCGGACGCTCCCATCGATCAGGCAAAAGTCGCGGTTGCGTTCTTGCAGCTGGGTATTGCGCCGGTGATCAGCTTGGGTTTGCCCTTTGGTGGGGATAACCATTCTGATTCAGACTTGTTGGACGAAGTTACGGAAACCAATGAAAGTGTTGCGGTGATTGCGGCATTGTGGGGTTACCTAAAAGCGGCGGGGTTACAAGATCGTGTGACCTTTGCCACCATGAATACCTTCGGCCGCTCGCTCCGGCGCACCAGTGGCGGTGGACGCGGCCATCACGGTGATCACCATGCAATGTGTGTCTTTGGCCCGAATATCAAGGGTGGTGTTATTGGCGGTTGCACGCCCATTAATACGTCAGGCGCCGTTTCCGATATGAGAGCGGCCGCCATTAACTCCGCGACGGGCGGTGTAGGTGGTAAAACGGATATCCCCTTTGAACAAACCTTAGTATCTGTGGGTAAAACGCTTGCTAAAGCGGTTGGGATTAGTGAGGCGCGCATGAATGTTCGAATAGATCCGGAAGTTGGTAAGGTAATTACGGGGGCCTTGGTGTAGGCATCTATCCTGATGCATATATCTGTCATTGTCGCGAGGGCGCTTTTTGCAAGGTTCTCGCCGTTTTTATTGCTCGACGAAGATCCGCACACCTTGCCTGTGATAAGCTGCGTTGGACGGTTACTAAGTTGCCTTGTTGTGATTTTTTTGCTTCGCAAAAGTATTCCACAAAAACACGCCACTAGGGCTGCGGTTTATAGCAGCGTTATAGCAAACCATGAATGAAATCCGTGCCTATTACAAAATTAATGAAAGCTTGGCTTCTTCAGGTCAGCCAACAGAAACGCAGTTTTTAAATATTGCATCTGCTGGCTACGAAGTTATTATTAATTTGGCAATGCCAACAAGTGATTTTGCAATTGCCAATGAGGGGGAAATTGTAAGCTCTCTAGGTTTGCACTATGTGCATATTCCTGTGAGCTGGGAAAATCCTGAAACTTCAGATTTATTAAGTTTCTATTCTGCAATGCAAGCTTTCAAAAATAAAAAAGTATGGGTT
>JAYWHF010000477.1:0-7758 GCA_043777855.1 Gammaproteobacteria bacterium
CGAGGTTTTAATTTTTTTTGAATTTTCAAACTCTAAAATCCAGTAAGCCAAGGACTTTCGAGTATCCGTTTCGGTAAGGAAGCCGGTTAGGCTGGTGAGATAAGCTTGACGTGAATAAAGCGCGTCTAGAATAGTCGATTCAGCAGGCGAAGCAGTAAGTGATGATCGAGATTCATTTGTCGCTGACACAAAATAGTCCATTTAATTAATAAAAAGAGGGGCGATACACGCCCCCTCTTTGATTGGCTTTTGCTCAGAGAAAGAGCTAACCCGCTTTTGGTATGTTTGCAACAAGACGCAACGATGCGGTCAATTCTTCCATTTGCAACCAAGGGCGCATCCAACAAACAGCGTTATAGACACCAGGTTGGCCCGGAACTTCTTTTACTTCCACACGAGCTTCCGCTAACGGATAGCGCGCTTTCATTTCAGCGCTTGCACCGGGGCTACCATTGACATATTGACTTATCCAACGGTTCAACCATTCTTCCGCTTCCGACGCTTCCAAAAACGAACCAATTTTATCGCGAGCCATTACTTTGAGAAAATGCGCGATTCGTGCTGTCGACATGATGTAAGGCAGGCGCGCAGAAATCGCAGCATTTGCAGAAGCATCAGGATCATCAAACTTCTTGGGTTTTTGAGTCGTTTGCGCGCCAAAGAAAACCGCAAAATCGGTATTTTTATAGTGGCACAGTGGTAAGAACCCCAGTTTGCTCAACTCCGCTTCGCGTCGATCCGTTATGCCAATTTCAGTCGGGCATTTTTGATCAGTATCGCCATCATCACTGACGAATGTGTGGCTGGGTAGACCTTCAACCTTGCCTCCCCCTTCGGCGCCACGGATGCTGGTACACCAACCGTATTCCGCAAAGGCTTGAGTTAAGGTTGTACCTAGAGCATATGCGGCGTTCATCCAGCAGTAATCATCGTGGTCAGTCGCTAAATGTCTGCCGTCATCGGCGGATTGAACTTCTTCATAATTAAACGCTTCGACCGGTTTGGTCGCTTGACCGTAGGGTAAACGCGCTAACACCCGCGGCATTGCTAAAGTGACGAAGCGCGAGTCGTCGCTATCGCGGAAACTCCGCCACTGAATGTATTCAGCAGAGTCGAAGATCTTCTCTAAATCGCGGGGTTTAGATAACTCAGTAAAACTGTCGAAACCGAACATTTGCGGTGCGGCGGCTGACAAGAAAGGGCAGAATCCTGCCGCCGCAACGTTTGACATTTTTGATAACAGGGAAATGTCATCGGGATGCGATGAAAATTCATAATCGCCTACCAACGCAGCATAAGGTTGGCCACCGGCCGTACCAAACTCACTCTCGTAAATTTTCTTGAAAATTTGGCTTTGATCAAACTCAACGGCTTTTTCTAAGTCTTTACTGAGTTCTTTTTTGCCAATATTCAGCATGCGAATTTTCAGCTGCGTGCTGGTTTCAGAATTCATTACGAGGTGATTCAAGCCGCGCCAAGAACCTTCAAGTTTTTGAAATTTGTCATGATGCATAACGGCGGCCAATTGTTTTGACATGGCTTTATCAATAGCTGCAATGGCGGCATTTATCGTGATTGAAAGATTTTTGTCCCACTTAACAGTGCCCTTCATAGCTTCGCTAGTGAGGGTTCTCAACAAATCTTCTGTTTCATCGCGCGCGGTTTGTTTTGTTGCACTAATAGCTTGCTCTAAAAAACTTAGTTCGCCGGCTTCCGTAGTGGTACTTTGAGAATCAAGTTGCTGTTCATTATTCGGCATCTTTGTCACCTTTTTTGTCTCCAGCGCTCAGGCCTAATTCGCTAGAAAGCGTAGACAGTGCTGCAGTATTGCTCAATATGTCTTCGAGAATTGCTTCCAAGTCTTCAGAGCGATCGGCCTTGGTTAGAAGGTCTCTCAGCTTGTTCCGTGTTTCCATTAATTTTTTCAGCGGAGCGATTTGTTCTACAATTTTGTGTGGTTCGAAATCTTCGATGTTTTTAAAATCAAGATTTACAGAAACTTCACTGCCGTCGCCCTCTAGCATGTTTTCTACTTTCATTTTTAGCTGAGGATTAACTTTGCCCATGATATCGTTAAAATTATCGCGGTCTATTTGCGAAAATTTGCGATCTTTAAGTGATTTTTTTCCTTCGGTGTTGTCTCCCGAATAATCCCCCATGACCCCCATAACAAACGGGATTTCTTTTTCAACCACAGCTCCGTTGGTTTCAAGATCATACGTTATGTGAACTCTTGGTTTTCTAACACGTTTAAGTTTATCGTGAATACTATCGGACATAATCCCTAATCCTCTTGGTTAGGTTGTTGATTTAATCTTCACCCTTAACACCAGTCAGTTCACTATAGTGTTTTCGAGATGAAGGGTCTGAAATCAGCTCAATCATGAGTTCATTGAGTGGCATATTACCCCATTTTACTGCTTTTTCAATCACATAAGAAACGGGAGAGTGAGGTTCGGCCTTGCGAAAATATTTTGCAATTTCTAGTAGTTGGGAAAAAGCGGCTTCACGGCCATTGATGGCGCCTGAACTGGCGGTCGCTTTTGCAACCTGAGTCTTTGCTTCGCCGGTGCTATCGGCTTCCGGCGCCGACTCAACTATCGGAACGGGTAGTTTGTGCTTTCCGATGTGGTTAATCGCGCCGCGGCATTCTTCCAAAATAGCGATAATTTTTCGTGTGGGCGGCACTTCGTTCGACTTGCAGTGCTGCTCAAGTTGTGAAGTGACGTTTTTATAGACTGTAATTGCTTCGACTATATCGTCTAATAGATTGACATAAAACTCACTGCTCGATTCTTCAACCGCCTTCTCTATGTCTTCAATCGTGAACCCCAACTTCTCCGATTTGCTAAAGCGTGTGTTTTCATCGGCTGAGCGATTGACATCTAGTGCTTGCTGATACTGCCAAAAACTGTAGGAGGTGTGGCCTTCAGTAATAGGCACTTTTCGTATGGGTGCAATTAAAACCCCTTCTCCGTCTTCACCATTGAGCCCGGTTAGCGGAGATGTGCGAGTTTCCATGCCATCTTCATCAGGCAGCGGGTACAAGGTATTCCAAAAATTTACGATTAAACCATCAATGAGTTTAAAAGCGTCCCTCAAGCCTTGAAAGCCATGGCGCCGAATAAGTGCTTCTGAAAACCAGCTGGCCACTTCTAAATCTTTGCTTTGAGTTGTCAAAATATCGGGTGCCAAGGTAATAATTTTTCGCCAATATTCGTCGGCTTCGGTTGAATCACCATCATGCATACCTTTGCGCTCAGCAGCGCGTGCTGCAGACCTAGCGGTCTTAATAGCTTGGTATTTAGAGGTCGGTGCGGTGTCCTGACGTACATCGCTGCCTGCTGGTGAATCACCTTCAATCGGCGCGAGGAGTTTGCTGAAATCAATGATGTCTTGTGAAGCCATTAATAACAATTCCTAATTATATATAGATATAGAGTTTTGTTGGCACGCTCATGCCGCGAATATAGCGATGATTTGGTGACAGTAGTTGAAAAATCGGAATGCCGTTTCGTCCTAGTCCAGTCATTGCGCCCGCGATTTATTAATTCGTGACTATGAGGTAAGCTAGCACATCTTCTCCAAGAACCAACATAAATTAGCAATTAACGACAAAAATTAATAGCCGGCGCCGAATTTTAATTTCCGATTCATAGGTAGTATATGCGTTTCCTCGCATGATATTATTTCCGCCCACCCACTCTGAAGGGCTTACTAGTATGCGATTGCCAGCGTCTATCAAATCGCCAATTATTGAGAATTCAAAGTCTAACTCAAAGTTTAACCTAGACGGACCGAATTAGGATGATAAGCGAATGGCCTTACAGATTGTTTTAGTAAAAACACCTGCGAAAGTTTCAGTCTCAAAAACAAGCCATACATTCAGCAAACAAAGCGGAACTCTAGGTCGTGCCGATAGCAATGAGTGGGTTCTGCCTGATCCCGATAAATTTTTATCTTCATGTCACTGCGAAGTATTGTTTGATGCGAGTACATACTTTCTCCTTGATCTGAGTACTAATGGCACGTTTTACAATAATTCATTGGAGCCGCTTGGAAAAGGAACTAAAGTTCCCCTGAATGACGGTGATTTCTTTGATGTGGGCGAATATCGGTTTTCCGTTAAGGTGGTTGTTGATCAAAGTTTTGTAGGTAATTCACCCTTCGCGCCAAAGTCGGCTGTCGTAAATTCGGCTGGTGCCAGCGATATATTCAGTGGCGGCGAGCCCTCTGCTTCATCATTTGCGGATCCGTTTACCGGCAATGGTTTTTTGCCAGCAGACTTTTCGTTGGACTCGGACAGTTCAAGTGCCGATCCCTTGCTGGCGTTAGATCACGCGCGAAAACCTGCTAATAAAGATCTTTATAGTGGTGCTCCCTTGTTTGATACTGTTCAGAGCTCTGCTCCTAAACATGATGATTTCGTAGGATTTAGCCAAACTGATCATTCTCCGAGCTTGGATCAATCCATTTCTTGGCCCGCGGCAGCGCAAGAGAATTTAATTCCTGAGGATTGGGGTGGGGACTTTATGGAGCCATCAGTGGTGCCGTCAGCTCCGAAAAATCGCAACAATTTTTCTTCTGCGCCTTCTCTGACGACAAATCAGTCTCAGCGCTCGCCCTTTCCTCAGGCTGGTGAAGCGCTTTCTCAAAAGGTGCAATCGGCGGCGCCTTTGGTAGAACAGCCTCCTTTAACCCCTCAACCTTCTGTGCCCGTTCAGGCTTTGTCTGAAAAAATTGCAACTAAGCCGGCCGCCGGTGTTAATGTCGGGCCCAAGAATGGGAATGTAGTTGCGCGAGTCTCACGGAGCCCCTCGAATGACAGGTTAATAGCTGCAATGGGACTAGATGCAGGCAAATTAAGCGTCGAGCAAATTGATGAAATCAGTGATGTGGTGGGCGAGCTGATGCGTGAAGTCGTGGAAGGTATGATGCAGGTGCTACGCTCGCGTACGAGTATTAAAAACGAATTTCGCATGAATGTGACCACAATACAGCCCGTAGAAAATAACCCGCTGAAGTTTTCTGTGGGCGTTGATGAAGCATTAGAAAATATGTTCATAAAAAAAACTAACGCCTACAAAAAGCCTGTAGACGCTTTTCGCGAAGGTTTTCAGGAAATTGGTGAACATCAAGTGGCTATGATTGCGGGTATTCGCTTTGGATTTGAGCGGATGGTAGAACGGTTTAATCCAGAGAACTTAGAAAGGAATTTTAACAAACATGGCAAGGGCGGTGTTATACCTGGAATGCAGAAAGTGAAGTATTGGAACAACTACCGGGAGTATTATTCGGGCTTCCTAGACAATATGGAATCGTCATTCCAGCACTTATTTGGTAGCGATTTTGTAAACGCTTATGAAGACCAGTTACGCAAACTTGCGTCCGCGCGCAAGAAGAATAGATAGTTCATTCTTTAAAAGAGGTTTTAAACCATAATGTTTTCAAAAACGCCACTACGTCTTATCTTTATTGCTATTTTTGCTACCATCTTATTACTTTGTGGATGTAGTTCTTCAAAGAACAAAGTTGGTGGTGTATTAAATCTTGATACTGATCTAAAGATTAATTTTATTGTTGATGACAATATTAATCCTGATGACAAGAAGCGCGCGTCGCCGGTATTCGTGCGTTTGTATGAGTTAAAGTCTTCAGCCACGTTTAATAAGGCAGATTTTTTAGATCTGTATGAGCGCGACAAAGAAATTTTAGGTGGCGATTTTGTTCATAAATTGTCCTTGAAGGCGTTGACGCCGTCTATTGAACGTACTGATACATTGATCTTACGAAGTGGTGCGAGTTATGTCGCGTTATATGCCGAGTTTTCGCAATACCGTGGATCTATTTACAAGCTGTCTTTTCCAGTTACCGAACACAATGTCATGAAAAATGAAGTGACAATAAAAATTTCCGGTACCGAGATGTCACTTGTTCCTAATGAAAAACAAAATAAAAAGAGTAAAACAAAAAAATAGAAAGTGTTTTTCCTTTTTGGAATAGCGGAATAAAAAAATAGCGAGATTATAATGTCACTAGATAGCAGAGTAGTTTGGTCTGAGGGAATGTTTCTCAATCCGCAACACTTTCAACAACAGGATCGCTACATTGAGCGCTATATCGATAGCAAGTGTGCGGCTTACGGTGCCTATGGTTGGGGAGTCCACGAATTCGAAATTGATCAGCAGCTTTTAAAGCTGGGCAAAGTCTCTTTGCTTCGTGCTCGCGGCGTGCTTCCGGATGGCACACCCTTTAACTTTCCAAGTATTGATGATGCGCCGCCTGTGATTGATGTGGCTGCAGGAACACACAACGCCGTCGTTTATCTAGGCGTTCCGGTAAGAAGGCCCGGTGCCATCGACGTATTGCCCAAAGAAAACTCGCAAGGGCTTGCGCGGTATTACTCTGCTGAGCTTCAGGTGCGCGATGTCACCGTAGAAGGCGGCGATAGTCAGGCGTTGGATGTTGCAAAGTTACGCCTTCGATTGTTGCTGGAAACCGATGATCTAAGTGGGTATGCGTGTATCGGGTTAGTTCGTATTTCTGAAGCGCGCGATGACAGAGATATTTTGTTGGACGAGCAGTATGTGGCGACCAGTTTGGATTGTAAGGCAATTCCGAGGTTGTCGGGTTTTATTGCAGAATTGGTAGGGCTCTTGCGGCATCGAGGTGAATCTATTGCCGGACGTTTAGCCGACACAAGGCGTGGCGGCACTGCTGAAATTGCAGACTATATGCTGCTTCAGCTGGTCAATAGGTTGGAGCCGTTCGTGCAACATTTGACGAGTGTGAAAGGGCTTCACCCATTAGAGTTTTACGCGGAAGCGTTAAAAATGGCGGGGGAGTTATCGACGTTTGTGACAAAAAATAAACGCCCTCCGGTATTTCCTCCTTACTTACACGACAATTTGCAACTCACCTTTACACCACTAACCAATGCGTTACGTGAGTACCTATCGATGGTTTATGAACAAACCGCGGTTGCTCTCAATTTAGTAGAGAAAAAGTATGGTATTCGAGTTTCAGAAATCAGTGATAGATCGCTACTAACGACGGCGATGTTTGTACTGGCAGTGCGTGCTGACGTGAGCGATGATGTTATTCGTACTCGTTTACCGGCGCAGATTAAAATTGGTTCGGTTGAGCGTATTCGGCAATTGGTTAACGCAGCCATGCCCGGCATTGCCATTAAGCCACTTCCTGTTGCCCCTCGACAAATACCTTTTAGGGCAGGTTACACTTATTTTGAACTGGATCGTCACAGCGAATTTTGGAAAGAGTTACAGCAGTCAGGCGGCTTCGCCTTGCATTTAGGTGGTGACTTCCCAGGTATTGAAATGGAATTTTGGGCGGTTCGTCAGTAATTTTTTGCTCAACAATATAGAGATTGTTTTTTCGTAGAAGTGCTTCTAGCCGTTGAGGCCATCGGTGAGGCAAGTCAATCTAGATGTGACAGTAAAAGTATTTATTTGGAGGCGTGAATAATGTCTGATGAATCAGATAAAACAGTTTTCAAGCAACCGACCCCCGGAGGTGATCGCACTGCTTTGCATCCAACTCCGGGTGGCCGGGGTGCTGGTCAGCAGCAGATACCGCGCCCAGGTACTGCTCAACAACCGGGGCGCCCTAGCAATCCGGCAAGGCCCCCAGCGGCTGACGTCGGTGCCAGTTATTTCCGCACGGATACCGGCCTCAACCCGTTGGTGAACACGGCGTCAACACTTATCGCCGTGTTCGAGAAAACTCGCAGCGCAGTTA
>JAYWHF010000478.1:0-2796 GCA_043777855.1 Gammaproteobacteria bacterium
TGTACGCTCAGTGCAGCGGCCAATTCGCCAAGCAAATTTTTTGGTTTACGAGCAACTATGTCTACTATGCGCGCTATTGAAAATGGCTCACGCAGTTCATTTTCCTGCTCGTTTAATCCGTCGCTAAAGGTAAAAACATTACCTTCGTCCGGTAAGCTTAAGGTCTCTACACTGGGATCAAATATTGATGAGTCCAATATTCCCAACGCCATGTGGCTGGATCTAAACTCATGAACAACGCTCCCGTTATTTATCCAGTACACGCTCGGCATACTGCCGTTCCACACACAAATTTCACGGCGAAGCGGGCTTATTTCAAGCACATTAGCGGCAACAAACCTATCCCCGGGTGTATCCATTACCAATTTTTGATTTAGCTCCATAACAATTTTTTGAACGGGGAAGCCCTTGTTAACCATGGTATTAAATACGGCTAACATCGGCATAATGGTAATAGCAGCCGATAGCCCGTGGCCGGTAGCATCAGCCAACATGAAATACAAACTGCCGCTGGGGGACATCCTCGCAAGACTGATATCGCCACTAAATGCAGCGAAAGATTTTAACCAAATATCTATTCCTTCGAATTTTCGGGAATACTGACCCAATAGGTATTCATAGGTAAATTTAGCCACGCCCTCTTCGCGCTCAGCTTCATTTTTAAATTTTTGCAGTTCATTTTTTTGATCACTTATCACTTTCTGCAGGGCAACTGATTTAACAACTGACGCCACCTTAAGCGCCAGTAATGATAAACTTACGGGTTTAATAATGTAGTCATAGGCACCATTCGCAAAACATTCCTCTAAAAGTTTTGCGTCATCATTGGCACTGATCATAATTGTCGGCACTACTTTACAATAGGTTGACATCACCTCTTCCGACAACAAATCAAACCCTACGCCATCCGTTAATTGGTAATCTAGCAGCATTAAATCAATAGTTTTATCTGTTTGTAACATTGCCTTAGCCGTAATTACCCCTGTCGCTGATACAGTTTCAAATCCTTTTGAATCTAGGAAGCTGCAAAATAAATAGTTGAGCAAGTCGTCATCGTCAACAACAAGAATACGCACCTTCTCAAATTGTCCATCAATTTTCATGGAGCTAGACAAATTCAAAGAGCTTTTGCATATTAGCCATATTCAGTATTTCTTGCGTGGCACCTCGCGCGCCTTTTATTTTTATTTTTTTATTTTTTTCGTTCATTTTCTTTTGCATTAGCACCATCATTCCCAGCGCGGAGCTATCTATATATTCAACAAAACTAAAATCTAAAACAACTTCTTTTGCGCTGGCATTTTCCAAAAAGGGAGAATATGCCTCACTAAACTGCTTGTGATAGCCATAATCAAAACGACTCGGTAAGCGAATACTACTAATAACATCAGACATTTCTATACCTCGATACGCACGGAGCGTTTTTCTAGTTCAATTCTATAATTTTTTGCAAATTCGCCACTAATAAAACTTCTCTAATGGCCGTTGGGATATTAACCGCTACAACATTAACCTGCTCTTGTTTTGCTTTTTTATACGCAAGAATTAACAGCCCCATCCCGGAGCTATCAATAACCTCAACGGCCGTACAATCCAACGAAATCGTGTGTACTCCGGGCGCTAGTGCCGCACCAAAAGCCACATCAAAATCTTTGCTGGAGCTGTAATCAAGCCGTTTCGGCATTTTTACAATAGCTGAGCTACTCATAAGTACTGCTCATATTCATAGCCTAGTGGCCTTATTAAAGAAGAAATCAAAACAAATCTACCGAGCCGCTATCCATGGAAGACGCACTGACTGGGTTGTGCCTAAATCCACTCATTTTTTCTTTATGCTGTTGCATTTCCTTACCGAGCATAGAAGCCATGCTTTGCAAATTATTCGAGTTTTGTTCGAACGATCTGGCAATAGGAATTAATGTACGCAGTATCTCGACATTGTGGCGGACATTTTGAGTGGACATATCTTCAAACTGTAATCCACGCATTGCCTCATGTAACGCCCGCACCAGATTTTCTGAGATTTCATTTAATTTATTAGCCACTTTTTGATCGCACTCTGCTTTTTCCATGAGACCAGTGATTGCCATCTCAACTTCGCGCTTTGAATCGAGGACATAGGTTACATCCTGCGACGCAACCTCTCCCACTTCGTGGGTCAAACTACTAATCGCATTATTAATACTGCCCAATTGCGATTGAATTTCCAAACTAAAACCCGCTGAACGATTTGACAGTGCGCGCACTTCGTCGGCAACTACGGCGAAGCCGCGACCCGCTTCACCGGCCCGTGCCGCCTCAATCGCCGCATTGAGTGCTAACAAATTCGTCTGCGCGGCAATTTGATCTATATCTTTCAAAGCTTTCATAACCAGCGGCATTTTGTCCGCTATTGAAGTAACTTTTTCTACAAGGCCCATAGAGGCGGCACTCATGGTCACGGTGCTATCAACAAATCGATTCAGTGTTGTCGACGTGTTCGCCGCGAACTCCGACATCCGCAAGCCGATGCTGTTTTGCTTTCCATTTACGCCACCGTCACTCTCAAAAAGTAGGGATTTAATGGCTTCCTGCTGGCGTACTAATAATTCTTTTAAGTTGTTAAAGGCCCGGGTAAGGGTTGCGATAGCATCGGTTTGAATGCCGATCAGCCCATCCATACCCTGCACCGTCTCGTCGACGGATTCGCGAATAACAAGGCCGGTTTTACTCAGCGATGCACACATGTCGGATTCAATAGAGTTTCGCTGCTGGCTATTCGCCATCGATTGCGCCTCTGCCGCTTTATGCATTAAC
>JAYWHF010000479.1:0-7734 GCA_043777855.1 Gammaproteobacteria bacterium
ACCACGATTACTTCGTATAAAACTTTCTGTTGCCGTTACATATTTTCTATCTGTCACATTCTTTGCGCTGAATTGAATTTTTATATCATGATGTGCAAGATTGAATTCATAGGTTGCGCCTATGTCAATGGTGCTGTAGGCATCAATGGTGGCGCTATTGGCGTTGTCGATAAAGCGTTTACCAACGTAGTATCATCCAACATGTAAACCTAAACCCTCTGCCCAATTGTTTCTAAATCGATAGGAAAAAAAAGTGCTAGCGACATGCTTACTCGCCAGTGCAGGAGTATTTTCTGCGTATTCTCCAGAGCGTATTTCCGGCGTAATAATGGAAAAAGAACCGAGTAGATTTATGTTTTGAGTCATCTGATAAGTAAAGTCTATATCGATGCCGGTTGTGCTTTGCTCACCTCCAATGACGGCCTTTCGAACGCCGTCGATAAACTCGATCGCCACAACATTTTCTTTGTTAATCTGATAGGTAGCAATTGTTGATACTAATGCCCCATTAAATAACAACGCCTTTGCTCCGAGTTCATATTGATAGGAAGTTTCCGGTGTTGTTAGTGTTGTGCCGAGATCATCCACTTGGTAATTTGCTTTTAAGCCTTCTGAGTAATTAGCGTAGAATGCGAGTTCTTCGATGGGCTCATAGCGCAAACCTAATTCTGCGGAAAACGCGTTGTAAGCAGTAAGTTCTTCTTGTTGCGCACTATTGGCCTTTTGGTATTCACCCGTTGTTTGTGTATAGCGCCCGCCAATAGAGCTTCGCCAATAATCATTTAATTCAATGCTGTCGAGAAGAAAAGCGCCGTAGTCGTTATAGCGTAGTGTATGTTCGCGAGTGGTTAACTCACCGATGGTTTTGTTGGTATTAAAGACTCCTTCTATTATTTCGTTAGCATTAGCGCTGACATTTTTAATCTGTGTTAACGAAATAATATCACTGCGATGCTCTAATGCAAATTCTTCGGCGATGTTTTGGCGATACCAATCGACGCCCATTGAGAGATCGTGCGTGATTCCGACGAGGTTAACAGAGCCGTCGAGTAGTGTTTTCAAGTACTGCATTTTTTCTTCACTGTTTTCATCGTAAATGCTGCGAATGGTAGCTACTGGGATATCCTGCTTACCATCTTGTTTTATCCTTGTACCTATAGGTATGGGAAAGGAGATGCCATCTAAGGTAATGAAAACTTGAGTGGGATCCAAATCGTCGCCGTCAGATAGTAGATTGCTGGTGAGCAAAGTGTTGCGTGTCGTACGAATGCCATAGCGTTGCTCTTGCAAGCCCGCGAGGTTACTTTTTAAAGACCAGCCTGATTCGAAATAGTGTTGTAATCCAATATTAATTTGATGATGCTTAGTTTTGAAATCGGGCTGAGCTTGGTGAGCAGGTTCTTTCACAGCCACTATATCTACCGTTTGCCCGAGAGGAACAACGATGATGGTGCCCTGTTCACGTGTTTGTCGGTTTTGCTGATAGTTGTAAGCGATATCGATTGAGGTATTTTTTTCCATTGTTATGCTGAGTGAAGGCGCAAAGAGTTGTCGACTAAGATTCTTGAGATCACTGTAGGTGTCTTGTGTCTCGTCAGCCATGATGAGGCGATATTGTGATTGCTTGAGCGTAGTTGAGAAGAGTTCCCCGGTTAAATCTATCGATGCTTGCTCCTTATTGTCGGTACCTTTTGCAAGAGTAAAAATTTGGTGTGGGGTGCTCTGTGGTTTTTTTCTAACAACGTTGACAATGCCGCCGGGTTCGGCTTGACCGTAAAAAAGTGTTGAAGGTCCCTTTAATATTTCTACGCGTTCCATGTTGACGGGAAACTGCTTTATACCGGTATTCGAGCTCTGACGGACGCCGTCCATATATATCCCATAGCGAGGGAATCCGCGCAGATAAAAATCATCATTACTTTCAGCCATACCATCGCCCGGCGTAATACTGCTACTCATCTTCAGTAGATCAGTGAGATCATTTGGTGCTTGATCGCTAATCAGCGCAGTTGGCAAAACACTAATGAACCGGGCGGTATTAAATAAGGATGTATTGCCGTAAATCTGAGAGTTACTGATGGTGTTGTACAAAAATGGATACTGTACACCGGTTACAACAATTTCTTCTGGTTCATTGTTAGGAATGTGGAGCAGTGGTGGCTGATCATTGGTGTCGGTATCAATCGCTATAGCGGGTTTAATAACGATAGATTTTGTTGCCTCCTGAAAGATAAACGTAAACGGAGTTTTGGTGAGCAGAATTGTTAAAGCTTCTATAGGATCATGCGGGCCTACCAATGTCTGCGAGCGAAAGCCTTCGACAATGTCGCTTTCAACAATAACCGTAAAGTTAGATTGAATAGCGAATTCGATGAGTCCGGTTTGGAGCATTTGGCTGGGAAGATCGAAATAGATAATTGTTTTTCTTGGGGATTCTAGCGATTTACTATTCTGTGCATTAACGGCGGTTGAAAAAAATACCATGCAAAGCGTTAGGGCCGTTACAATTTTGGTTAGGGTACACTTGGATATTCCTGCTCCAATCTGTTTTAGGGTGCCGCGGGGCATTGCCATTTTTTCAGTGATACATGCATTCAACAATTTGTCGTTCTTCCCAGAGTAAGGGGCGTGCGCTTAATCTCCATCATCACTATCAAACGCCTACCTAATAAGGTGCTAGTTTCTCATACTTTAGGTATATTAGGCCAATGGTGGGTAAGTACTAAAGTAGGATTTAAATGAAAACGGCACAACTACTCGGTGCATTGTTTGAAAAACATCAATCGGATTTACGACGTTTAATTGCGCACAAATTTAAAAAATCACATCACGAAGCCGAAGATATAGTGCAGGATGCATTTTATAACATTCTGCGCGCGGAAAATATTGAGAGTTTAGAGAATCCTAAGGCTTATTTGTATCAAGCAGCGAGCAACTTAGCGCTGAATCGAATTCGAAAAAATCGACAACATAGCGCTTATGTTGCAAAACTCAATCTCGATGAAATCGATGAGTTGGATGAGCGAACGCCGGAGAGATCAGTTCTCGCCTATAAGGACTTGAAGAAATTGCAACAGTCACTTGAGCAACTGCCTCAAAAATATCGCCGCACCTTTTTGCTAAGCCGGGTGCAAGATAAAACCTACAGTGAAATAAGTGTCATGTTAAATATATCAGCGAGTACCGTTGAAAAGCACATCATAAAAACCTTGAAATACCTACGCGATCAATTAGACGTTGAGGAGATGGAGCTATGAGAAATAAAATTTCTCCAGCGCACAATGTGGAAAACCAGGCTGCTGAAAACCAAGCAATAGTATGGCTAACAATATTAAATTCACCGCAGCTTTTATCGACCCAAGAACAAGAGTTTTTGCAATGGTTGGAGTCATCCTCTCTGCATCAAGCGGCCTATATAAAGATAGAGCAGCTTTGGGCGCGCGGGAGCGTACTATCGCAATTGCCAGAACCATCAAAAACAGATTTTTGGCAATTTGATTATTGGGGTGTTTCTGTTAAAGGTTTAGCGGTTGCTTGTTCGTGCTTTTTAATTGTAGCGATTGGCTTGTTTTCATTCTTGACCAAAACAACTCGTACTACTTACCAAACCGCTATGGGAGAAATACGCGATATTCAACTGGAAGATGGTAGCCGCATCACGCTTAACACCAACAGCCAGTTAAATGTAGAGCTCAGCCGAAAAAAACGAATGGCGTACTTAACCCAGGGCGAAGTTTTTTTTGACGTTAAAAAGGAGGGTCGTGCGTTTGACATTGAAACAGGGTTTGGTGTGGTACGAGTTTTGGGTACACGCTTTTCTGTTTATCAATCGGGCGCAGATGCTATTGTCACTGTGGCCGAAGGGCGTGTTGCCTTGAACAAGTGGGTGTCCCTTGAAGAGGGCTTTATTCCCAGTGTTGTTTTGCAGGCGAATCAGCGGTTAAGTTTACTCGCCGCAAGAGCAGGCCAATCGCCTGAAGTCGTCAGTGCCAACGCTGAGCTGGCGTGGCGAAAAAGGCAGCTGGTTTTTAATGCAGAGAGCCTCAGCAAGGTGATCGCTGAGTTGGGCCGTTATTTCCCTGAAGCGATTTTCTTGAGCGAGCCCGAGTTGGCGAATAGGAAAATCACGGCGGTTATCCAGCTATCAGATTTGAAAACGACCCTTCAAGCGCTTAGTCAATCGCTGAATTTAAGGGCGGAGTTTGATGCATCAGGCCATGAGATTAGGCTTTTTTCATCCACCCCGTCGCCGCCCTAGTCCAAATTAAATTATTTTCATAAAAAAATGGAGGGGGTAGTGCCTACCTGTGTCTTACTTATGCAGGAGGCATTGCTCAAGGAAAATTCCCCCAAGCCACGGTGACTAATTGAGTCGCATTAGCTGAGCGCGCACGGAGTTCTGCCAGAGTTAGATCAGACGGTGTAAATGGAACTTTTGGCAACGGAGTTGCCGCACCTGTCTGTTTTCTGTTTTCTGGGTCGGCAATAGAGATGTAACAGCAGCCCATAAAAAAAGCCTCATAAGTGAGGCTTTTTGTTTTTAACGAATTCGCTCAGTGGCGAATAATCTATGAATTTCAGAGTTGTAATGTGTAATGGCAATTTAGTGGGCTATTTAGCTGGCTGCTGCCAGAGGCTGTAGGTTGCTGAGTTTTTGGACTTGCGCCATTCGGTTTAATCCATCCCATTGATCAATTCGTGATTCTCTCCAGCCGTTTAGCCACTGCTGTCGAGCTACGCCCGTTTCATGGGGGCAACCGCTTCGCGATCTGCCATCTATACCGGCTTGGTAGCCTTTAGTAAAAGCGCGTTCTGTTGGGTCTCGTTTTTGACGTTTCATCCGATAAAGCACCTCTTTATTTGATACAAATAGTTTGGGTTATTTGAACATCTACTTTGGTACATCTACTGCGGTACATCTGTGACGGTACTTCTACTCACGGGCTTGGTACAATACCTCCTTTGGTTTTTGCCTAACACGCTTTTAGTTCGGCTAGTACACCAAACAAAGGTTCCCTTTGTGAACGATTAAATTCTTCTAGCGGCTCTTTTTATTAGCTCAGATTGCTCTAGCGGATGATACGTGCCCTGACAACTTCCCTTCTGTTGCGAATTACTGCGCCAAAATGGCCGATTTGTGACATCTAAAATGGCCTTATCCATGATTGAATACCACTTTTTTGCAACTTGCCCGAAAGGCCTTGAGGGCCTTTTGCTAGCAGAAATTTTACAATTGGGCGCAAATGAGACGCGCGAAACGGTAGCAGGTGTGTATTTTGGTGGCACTATTGAGACGGCGTATCGCGTGTGTCTATGGTCTAGGTTAGCCAACAAGGTGTTATTACCACTTAAGAGCTTTGATGTACGCAGCCAAGACGAACTCTATGACGGCACGCGCGCTATCCCATGGCAAGAGCATTTACGCCCAACGAGTACCTTGTTGGTTGACTTTGTAGGCACCAGTGATGCCATCCGAAACACACAGTTCGGTGCCGTCAAAGTCAAGGATGCCATAGTGGATTGTTTGCGCGATGTCAGCGGTGAGCGTCCGTCGGTTGCCAAGCGCGACCCAGATTTGCGGATCAACGCTCGTCTTAGTAAAGACAAGGTTGTTATCAGTATTGATTTGTCGGGAGAAAGTCTGCATCGCCGCGGCTATCGCTTGAAGCAGGGCAGTGCCCCAATGAAAGAAAATCTTGCGGCGGGAATTTTGTTGCGTGCAGGCTGGCCGCAAATTGCTGCTGAAGGTGGTGCCTTGCTTGATCCTATGTGTGGTTCCGGTACTATTTTGATCGAAGCGGCGTTGATGGCGGCAGATATAGCGCCGGGGTTAGGTCGCGTTGGTTTTGGTTTCGAGCGCTGGTTAAAACACAATAACGACGCATGGCAACAGATGCGCAACGAAGCACATGAGCGTCGCCGGGTCGGATTGGAAAAAGACTTGCCTGAAATTCGTGGCTACGATGCTGATTTAAAAGTTATCCGCGCCGCCGAAGAAAATATTATTAGTGCAGAACTCGACAGCTGGTTGCGTGTGAGCCGCAAAGAACTAGCCGAGTTTAAAAAGCCGACACACACACAACTAAAACATGGGTTGATTTTGAGTAACCCACCCTACGGAGAACGTTTGGGCGAGGTTGAATCACTAAAAATGCTCTATGCGCATTTGGGGGAGCGTCTGCGAACAGAGTTTCAAGGATGGCGCGCCGGCGTATTTACGGGCAACCCGGAGCTAGGTAAGCAAATGGGTTTGCGCTCGGATAAAAAATACAAGTTATTTAACGGAACAATTCCTAGCGAACTCTTGATGTTCAGTATTGATGGTGATGCTTTTGTGCAAAGCCGTGTTGAGCAAGACGGGCGGTTTAGCGCTGATAAGGCTGAACGTGCGGCAGCCGAAAAATTAGTACAAGAAACCAATAAGCTGGAACAAGCGGCGGCATTGTCAAACGGTGCGCAGATGCTGGTAAACCGTTTGCAAAAAAATGCTAAGCAACTGGAAAAATGGATTAAGAAAAACAGTATCAATTGCTACCGTTTGTACGATGCTGATATGCCGGAATACTCGGCGGCGATTGATGTTTATCGCGGTGTGCCTTTGCACGGGCGCACTGAGCAGTTGTATATCAATGTTCAAGAATATGCGGCGCCAAAAACAGTCGATGAAGACCGAGCCGCAGCGCGCTTCGCAGAAATTGAGGCGGCTATTCCTTATGCGCTAGACGTGCCCATTCACAATATCAGCTACAAACAGCGGCGTCGAAATAAAGGCACTATGCAGTATGAGAAACTCACGGAAATTCCAACCGGAGAGTTATTCAGCGTGGTGGAAGGCGAATCAAAACTGCATATTAATATGTGGCAGTATTTAGACACAGGTTTGTTTTTAGATCATCGCATTGTGCGCGATATGATTGCCGAGAATGCGCAGGACGCACGTTTTTTAAATCTATTTTGTTACACGGCCTCCGCCAGTGTGCGTGCCGCTATGGCCGGCGCGAGATATACGGTAAGTGTCGATATGTCTAACACGTATTTAAATTGGGCGCGAAAAAACTTTGCGCTTAATGGGCTCAGCGAATCTCGCAATCGTTTGGAGCAAGCGGATTGTTTAAAATGGTTGGAACAGAATGATCAACAATTTGACATCATCCTGCTAGATCCACCAAGTTTTTCAAACTCTAAGCGGATGGAAGATGACCTTGATGTACAGCGTGATCACGCGGTGATGATTCATCAGTGCATGCGTGCCTTGGCTGAAGGTGGCACGCTGATTTTCTCCAACAACTTACGCACCTTTAAGTTGGATCTGGAAGCGCTTACTGCCTACACTGTTAAAGACATTAGTGCCCAGACGATTGATGAGGACTTCAAACGCAATCCAAAAATTCATCAATGCTGGATAATTTCTCATTAGTTGTTGGTTAGTTGTTGGTTGGTTTTAAGCCGATCGCAATAGAAAACGCAGGATTCACCTGATCGAGAGCTCTATCTATGAAAAAAATAGTGACATACTTACTATGGATAACGTTCTTTATATTGCATGCTGTTGGTGTTGAAGCCAATCAATTTTGCTTCGCATCTGCCAAAACCTACTATGAACAAGTTTACTGCGAGTTGCAGGCTAAAGGAAAAGCCAAGGGTCTGCCATCGTTTGATCAGTTTAAGCATAACAACGAAATTGTGCAGGCATCGCTGTTAAAGTTGCCGGCGGAAAGAAATCGTATTGTTCTG
>JAYWHF010000480.1:0-2789 GCA_043777855.1 Gammaproteobacteria bacterium
CACCCTTGGCCAATTTAAGAGGTATCACCGGCATACCAACACCTGAACTTGGCGAACAAAAAGCTTGGCTTGCAATCGCCAACTTATTACTCACTGGCAGTGGCACCTTTCGTAAGAGTCTCACTAAAAATGAAGGATTCCCCGCCGCCAAAGAAAATAAAGAGAGCACACACTATAAAAGTAGATTTAGTGAGATGGTGAGTGCAATTGCAGAATTGCATCCAGATGCCGCGACGACTATTGCCGATTTGCGCAAGCTGCCACCGAGCAGCTACGATGACAACCAATGGGCATTGCTCGATAGCCTAACGCGCTTATTACCGCGCTTAGCTGCCATTCTCGACGTGGTCTTCGCGGCACAAGGCGAAACCGATTTTATTGCCGTAAGCCAAGCCGCGCTAAAGGCGCTCGGTGATGAAGATTCGCCCACCGATATTGCACTACAACTAGATTATCGAATCCGTCACATTCTCGTGGACGAATTTCAAGATACCTCCAGCCCTCAGCTACAACTGCTCGAAAAACTCACCTCGGGTTGGCAAGCCGATGATGGCCGCAGTTTATTTATTGTCGGGGACGGCATGCAAAGTTGTTACAGTTTTCGCAATGCTAACGTCGGTATTTTTTTGGAAGCTTGCCAGCAAGGCATTGGCAATTTACCGCTCGAAAAACTTGATCTCAGTGTTAACTTTCGGTCGCAAAGTGCTGTGGTTAATTGGGTGAATGAGCAGTTCCAACCTGCGTTCCCCCTTGACGATGACATCAGCCGAGGTGCCGTAAAATATTCGCCGTCCAGTGCCTTTAAGCCTGCGCTAGAAGGCGACGCCGTTGAACTCTATGTGAGCCCGTTTAGTGTTAACAACCACGAAGACAACGAAACCAATAATCAGCAGAACGACGATGAAAAAACCAATGAGAGTAAATATTTTGCAGAGCTAGAAGAAGCGCAAGCCATCGCACAGCTAGTCAAAGATTTGCGTAGCCGGCATCCCACGGATTCTGTTGCTCTCCTCGCACGCAGTCGCAGTCACTTGCAGCAGATTTTTCCGGCGATGAGCCGCCTAGGGTTGAGCTGGCAAGCAACTGATATCGACAGCCTCGCACAGCGTATGGCGATTATTGACCTAACCAGCCTGACGCGAGCCTTGCTAAACCCCGCTGACCGCATTGCCTGGCTCGCCATTTTACGCGCACCTTGGTGCGGCTTAACCTTAACGGATTTACATAAAATTGCGAACGCCAATCTGGCAGAGTTAAATCCCCGAGCTCAGACCAGAGATTTTCCTATTATTTGGCAACAGCTCTTGTGGTTTGCAAAAATAGATAATTTAAGCAACGCGGGCAAGAAATCTTTGGAACGCTTTGTTGAGATTATGAAAACTGCGCTCGCTAGTCGTCAACGCAAACCCTTACGAAGTTGGATCGAGGGAACGTGGTTAGCCCTCGGCGGCCCAGCAACTTTGCTCGACGAGCAAGATATTTATGACATCCCCAATTTCTTCGCTTTACTGGAACAACATCAGCAAGGTGGCTGCATTAAGGACTGGAAAGCATTTAACCGTGCTGTCGGTAAACTCTTCGCCGCGCCGCGTCAAAATGCCGATGCAATGCTGCAAGTAATGACCATGCACAAATCCAAAGGCCTTGAGTTTGATCATGTGATAATTCCACGTTTACACAAAACTTCACCTAACGACAGCCATCAACTGCTGCTATGGCGCGAACGCTTAAGTCAACGCGGCGAACGCCAACTTTTACTCGGCCCGCTCGCGCCCGTCGGCGAAGAAAAAGATACCTTATATGCTTACATTAAAAATGAATCAAAATTGCAATTACACTATGAAGCGACGCGATTGTTTTATGTCGGCTGCACTAGGGCCGTTAAAAAACTGTATTTATTTGCTTGTCTTGCACAAACCGATGATGCCATGTGGAAAAATCCACCCAGTAGATCTTTATTGAATTGTATTTGGCAAGAGATGCAAGCAAACGCGAAGCCCATTAAATTTACCTCATCAAGATTCGAACAAAATACAAATTTATTTAAAAACCTTGGGCTTCCACAGCTATTACGCCTACGGCCAGAATGGAAAACACCACAACTGCCAGATAACGAAATTTTAAAAGCCTACCGAGGAAGGGAGGTCAGTGAAGAAGAAAATATTCCACGAGTTGAAACACGCAATGCAAAACTTGCACGCCACACGGGGACATTAATTCACCAAAGCTTACAGAGCTTGGTCGGTAAAACCACAGATACTCAGGCTTGGCAGAAAGCTCAATATTTTTTCTGGGAAATAAATTTAAAGCAAAACGGGTGGCACGGCGAAGAAATTTCTTGGGCGATAAAAAAAATATCTCAAGCCATACACAATGCGCTGACAGATCCGCGCGGCCGCTGGCTTCTCGATAGCCAACATCGCGAAAGTGCCTGCGAACTCGCCATCACATACCAACAAGGTAACGCTATAGATCTAAAGTTACGCGAAAATATTATTGATCGCACGTTTATAGCTGATGGAGTACGTTGGATTATTGACTATAAAAGCAGTGAACCAAACAGCGGCCAAACAGCATCAGATTTTATTCTGGGAGAAGTTGCAGCCTACAGATCCCAACTTGCGCGATACAAAGAGTGTTTCGCCGCTCTGGAAAAAACACCCATCAAAACGGCGTTATATTTTCCACTATTGCATCAAGACCAAAGATTCATAGAAGTTGAATACCAAGAATAAAAAAACTCGACAATAATCTATATAGTCACGCGCGATGAATGAATGCCCCGAAAC
>JAYWHF010000481.1:0-7731 GCA_043777855.1 Gammaproteobacteria bacterium
TAGGGCAGTCTTCCGCCCCCGTCGCCAGCGCAGCAGGGTCCAGCACGCCTATCGCCGCAAGCAGCCGCGCTGGTGCTAGCAGCCAACCAACCTCCGTCATAGCCAGTAGCTTGGCAAGATCCAGCACCGCGAACAGCCAATCCGTATCGAGCAAGGCCAACAGCGTGGCGCCCTCTAGTGTTGCCACTAGCAAGGCGGTATCAAGCGTTACGAGCAGCCGAGCAGTATCCAGTGCGGTGGCCAGTCAAGCGGCTTCAAGTATCGCCAGCAGCCGTGCGCTGTCGAGCGTTGCAACAAGCCAAGCGGTCTCAAGTATCGCCAGCAGCCGCGCGGTTTCCAGCATCGCCAGTAGCCGTGCTGTTTCCAGTGTTGCCAGCAGCCGCGCTGTCTCTAGCGTTGTAAGCAGTATCACAAGCTCCAGCATCGCTAGCAGCAGAATGGTGGTTTCGTCGCGCGCTAACCCCTCTTCCGCCGCCGGCATGCTGCCCAACGTGTACGCCGAGAACTGTGCGGGATGCCATGGCACAGTGGGTCAAGGTGGCGCTTTCCGCGCCTTAGTAAACTATGCCGGAACCCTTGCCAACATGACGGCGGCCATTCGCAATGGCCCAGGTGCTATGCCTGCCTACGACGCGGCCAAAGTGACCGATGCCGACATCACTGCCATATTCAACTTCCTCAAAAAACCGGTCGTTCAAAAGCCCGATAACTTTGCACTGGCAGATATAAAACTGCTGTCACCAGAACAAACCCTGCGTAAAGCCGCCATGATGTTGGTGCGCCGCTTACCCACGGCGGCTGAAACCCAATTAATTACCGCGCAAGGTGAGGCTGGATTAGATGGCGCTTTGGATCTCATGATGCAGGGCGACACCTTCGTGCAAACCGTTAGTAGCTATTACTATGATGAGTTGAAAATCGTCGGCATTCCTGCGGTCGTCTTCTACAGCCGAGGCTTTGCTCTCGATAATACCGTTTTAAGTGGTGACTCTAGAAAAGCGGTTGAAGAAGCCCTGAACCTTGCCGGCAAAGAAATTATTCCTTACGTAATTGCTAACGACCGCCCGATAAGTGAATTACTAACCGCTAACTACTTCATGGTGAACGGCGCCAGCGCTAAGGCTTTCAGCATTTATGATGATCTTGGCTACACCACCGCTACTGAAAAAGAGTGGAAACCCTACATAAACCCTAAACACAACTTTCTTGGCTCGGGCTTTGGTCCGCCGGGTTCCTTCGATGCTACCGGCCTACTGACCGATGTAGCCTGGATAAATACATTCCCTTACACCAACACCAACTTGAATCGTGTACGCGCTCGCATGGCGTACAAGCAATTCCTGGATTTTGATGTGATGACGCTGTCTGATCGTTCTCCATCTAACGACGATATTGCCAACCCCACACTGAACAATCCGGACTGCACCGGCTGTCACTCGATTGTCGACCCTGTGGCGTCCTTGTTCCTTGAGCGTAAACTTTATGCGACTTATTTTCCTGACACACCCTTAACAAGCCCCACCTTGTGGGCTGCCGGATTTGAACAGAAAAAGTTTGTTGACAATGGCAGCAACCCACTGCGTTATTTAGCCAATCAGTTAATCAATGACCCGCGCTACTTGCCCGCACAAGGGCACATTATTTACCGTGGCTTAATTGGTAAAGATGTACTGCGCAGTGGCACGGGGTTCCCCTCAAAAGCTTTTGCAGCGCAAGAGAACTTCTTTAAAGGCGTGGCTGATGATCTCAAACAAAACGGTATGAACATCAAAGTGGCCGTAAAAGCCATCGTGAAAAGCCCCTACTTCCGCGCTGAAGCCATTTCGGGTATGGATCGCTGGGAAGCGCATAGCAATACTGGCACTGTGAGGCTTTTATCACCGAGTATTATGCAAGCCAAAACCAAAGTGCTTTTAGGTGCCGCTTGGACAGACAACAACAACCCCGATATTGGTACCGACCAATGGGTTAGTTACGCTGAACTCTATGGTGCGCCCGTCACCGAAGAGAGCGGCGACACCCCTAGCGCATCAGCAGCAAACGTCGCCATTCAAGAGAAGTTTGCGGCGGATATGGCTTGCAGAGTGGTTCCGCGTGAATTTTTTAACGTCACGAAAAATACCCGCAAACTGTTAAAACAAGTGGATAGCACAACGGCACCGTTTAATGCAGACGGCAGCCCGAACGCGGCGGATAAGCAAAAAATCTTGGCGAATATACAGCTGCTGATTGCTCAACTATTCGGTGAGACAGTTGCCATGAATGACCCACAGGTCACCGAGCTGTATGACTTATGGCTAGCAACTTGGCAGGACGGAAAGGCGAACATAGGCACTCAAACCACTGACTTACCCTGCACGGTGATTCAGGAACCTGTTACCAGAGCCGTGCTGCCCGTTGCCCAGCGCCTAACGAAAGACCCAGATTACATTATGCGCAGTTGGATGATGGTGCTGAGTTACATGCTGTCTGATTATCGATTCTTTTACGAATAGGGGTTGTTTACATGAAACGTCGTGAACTTTTAAGAAATTTAGGCTTAGGCAGTTTAATGACTGCCCTCCCGGGCGTGTGGTCCAACATTGCCAACGGCGCGGTCGCCAGCGATAGATTATGGGTGGTTGTTACTGCACCGGGCGGATGGGATCCCGTATCTTTTTGTAATCCTCGCTTGAGCTCACAACTTTACCCCGGTGGTAAACCCATGTCGCACTACACTGCCGACATGCTGGATCAAGCTGGAAACATCAAATACGTTAAGTTACTCGCAGCGGGCGTACCGACCTCCTATGGCGCGTTTGTGGAAAAGTACTACCGTGAATTACTGGTTATCAATGGCATTGAAACCAACAACGGCAATCATTCGATTGGGGTAAAAATATCCTCGTCCGGCCATTCTTCACCGACCATGCCCTCTTTCGCTGCCTATGCTGCTGCCGCCAGCTTAAATGCAGATGCGCTCCCCTTGCCTTATTTAGCCGCCGGGGGCTATGTGAATACCGCCGGGCTTATTAGCCGAGTACCACTTGGCGGCGTGGAGAACATTCCCGAACTGCTCACCGCCAATATGCAGAACGGTAAAGCCATGCTAACGAACAAAGCAGTTACGGACTTACACAACAAACGCCTCAAGCGCGTTCTGGATCAAAAACTGGCCTCACAGTTACCGCGCGAAATCCTTGAACAACAAGCATTTTATGGCGGGCAGTTATCCACTCAACAATTTAAGCGTTTGAGCGATAAATTACCGGCAGCCCTGTCGACGTCGGGAACCAAACGCAACATTCAGCATCTCTGCGCGGCCATGGCCGCAGGCCTGACCGTATCTGGGCAAATGGAAATGCGTACGGGTGCGCCTTGGGATAGTCATGATGATCATGACAACAGAGCATCGGTTAACATCACGAATATGTTTGATAACTTGGACTTTTTACTGACTGAGGCTGACCGGCATGGCCTGCGCAACCGCCTCAATGTGATTGTTGCCTCTGATTTTGGCCGCACCCCCTTCTTCAACCCAGACGCAGGCAAAGACCATTGGTCAGTCACTAGCATGCTGTTTATCGGCCCTGATTTCAGCGGTAATCGCGTCATTAAACTGGATGACGACAACGTTAAAGCTCGCGCGGTTGATATCAACACCTTTCTGCCGAAAGCCGATGGCGAAATCGTTACCTCGCGCCATGTATTCCGCACCTTGCGTTCGCTTACGGGTTCATTGGGTTCGCCGGTGGATCTCGAATTCGACTTAGGCGCACCCGCGCTACCCAAGCTTTTTAAAGTCTAATTCGCCCATTTCTGTTGTATGAACTCGCCCTCAAGATGTTAGAAGAATAACTTTTTCTAACACCTTGAGGGTAAGCCCACTCACCAAAGCACAACACCTCCACACAAACGCGCATTTTTACTGGCCTGCTTCTTGCAAAAATCCTGTCACGCAAACCCAACGACTTTTTTTTGACAGAGAGGCCATCCAATGGATTCACAAACTTTCATTCAACTGACCGATACATCCCTAAAAATAGGTTTGGGCGCTTTAATCGCCGCACTCGTAGCTTGGCTGGTACTGTGGCGCAGCGCGCACTTGCAACACAGCTCGCCGCGCGAAAACCGCCGTCTGCACATTTTGGAAAGCGTATCGGCGCAAGTCGGAGCTGTCACCCACATATTCGCCAAATATTCGTCACTCGTTGTGGAGTCGATTCAATTTGGCGACCGCTGGCCAACCGCTCGACGTCAAGAATTGGACGCATTAAATACTGAGCTAGTTAACGAATTTCGTAAATTGGCCGATGCAGAAGCAAAACTATTAATGCTTGGCGAAAAAAATTTGGAGCGCAGCTTGCGGTTATACGGCGCCAAGATTGCGGTTTATCGGAAGCAAGTTTATGTCTGCCGCAAAGACATTACCCATGAAGAAATCAATGCACTGAAACTCGGTGTCACTCAAGTGCGCGAGCAGTTTTACGACATGCTTAGCCGCAAATACGATGTTTTACTATCCAACGCCTAGCTCACTTGCGCAGCAACTGGAGCCTATTTTGTAGCGCACCTCGCGTAAACCACGCAATCAGTTCTCCTTGCACAACGCCATTACTCTTCTACGCTTAAGCTTACGTAAAACCCAACCTTTGGCTGTTATCACAGCCAAAGGTTGCCCACTAAAATGTGGCTAAACACCGGCCAAGATCAACACACATATTCAACACGACTATTTAACACAACTGTTTAACACAACTATTCACCGTATCACCGTACCGAAGGATTACTCTATGAAAACCCTGCAAATTCGCCTTAAATCTATCGCCGAGATTCAAACACAACTCGCACCACTGTCTGCACAAAAACCAGACCTTATTCTCGTATTCGGGGGCCTAAAATTCTTTGAATCACCCGATTTAGCCAACACGTTGAAAGCACTTGCACCTAACGCGGCTTTAGTCGGTTGCTCAACGGCCGGTGAAATTGCTGTTGACCGTGTCTACGACAACAGCTGCATCGTGAATGCAATCAATTTCGAAAGCACCACGACTACCGCGGCGACCACGATGATCAATGGAATGGCGGACTCGTTCGGTGCTGGCGAACGTCTTGGTAAAGCCCTCCCCAGCGACGGCTTAAAAGCGGTATTTGTCTTAGGCACAGGTGTTGCGATAAACGGCAGTGCCTTGGTTGAAGGCCTGCAATCTCTGCTTCCGCACAATGTCGCTATTTCTGGAGGTCTCGCTGCCGATGCCGGCGCCTTTACCCGAACATGGACTTTGGGCCCGGAAGGCTCCAGCGACAAACACATAGTCGCCATAGGGCTTTACGGCGATAAGGTTCAGCTCAGCTACGGCACCTTTGCCGGCTGGGAACCCTTCGGCCCCACACGCAAAGTCACCCGCTGCGAACAAAATATTCTGTTTGAATTAGATGGCGAACGCGCACTGGATATCTACAAGCGCTACCTCGGCGAATATGCCAAGGGCTTGCCCGGCTCAGGCCTGCTGTTCCCCTTTGAAATGCTCGGTAGTGAGCGTGAAAAGAGCGGCATTTTCCGCACGATCCTAGCGGTTGACGAAACCACGGGTTCACTTACCCTCGCCGGGGATATTGATCCCAACGGCTATTTGCGCTTAATGCACTCAAGCACCGACAAGTTGATTGAAGGCGCAGAAATCGCGGCGAAAACCACGCTCGACAAACACGCCTCACCTAAAGGCTCCACACTGGCCATTCTCGTCAGCTGCATCGGCCGCAAACTGGTTATGAGCGACCGCATTGACGAAGAAGTGGAGGCCGTCGCCAATACGCTCGGGCAAAATACCTGCGTGACAGGTTACTACTCAAACGGCGAAATTGGGGGCACCGAATTTCACGGAGAGTGCCGCTTACACAATCAAACCATGACCATTACCTGGATCAGCGAAGCCTAGATATGCATCGCACCTTCGCGCGGCAGTTACGCCGCCTCTGCAGCGTGGAATCGGAAGAGGAGTTGGCACAAAAACTCGCCGGCCTCGCTGCATTGGGCTTACCGCCAGAACTCAAGAGTTTTGTTGCCGGCTTGGAAGAGCTCTTCACGCGGGTGCAAAGCACCTATGAAGAAAATGAGCGCGACTTAAACTTGCGCTCGCGCAGCTTGGAGGAAAGCTCCACAGAACTTAATTCTATCAACGACTTAATGCGCGCCGATATTGCCAGCCGCAATCGCGTCTTAAAATCGGTACGCGATGCCGCCGCTAAATTGCTGGACCCCGACAAAACGGCGACTGCGCTGCCCACTGAAACAGATCTCGAAGGTTTGTCGGCGCTCTTACCAGATTTAGTCGCACAACAAGAAAAGCGCCGCTTGGAACTTTTTCACCAACGTTTTGCCATGGATCAACACGCCATAGTGAGCATCACAGATACCAGTGGAATCATTCTCTATGTCAACGATAAATTTTGCGCAATCAGCGGCTATGCCAGAGACCAGCTCATTGGAAAAACCCACAACCTAATTAATTCAAAACGTCACCCAACAAAATTCTTTACGGAAATGTGGAAAACTATTAGCGAAGGTCGGGTGTGGCACGGAGAAATATGTAATAAAAATCAGGAAGAAAAACAATACTGGGAAGAAAGCACCATAGTGCCCTTCCTCGATGAAACCGGCACGCCCTATCAATTCATCAGCATTCGTACCGACATCACCGAACGCAAACGCATGGCTGAAAAAGTTATGGCGAGTGAAAAACAATACCGGACCTTGATCGAAAATGTGCGGGAAGTTATTTTTCAAATTGATGATCAGGGGCGCTGGAACTTTCTTAACCCGGCCTGGGAAAGAATTACCGGCTTTGAAATCGGTAAAACGATTGGCAGAGACTTTCTAGATTCACTCCATCACGACGACATCGACAAAGCCGCGAGCGTTTTTGAAAGCCTACGGAACTACACGATTAATCACGATAAGCATGAATTCCGTTTTAGCAATCTCCGTGGAGGTTACAGCTGGCTGGAAATCACCATTCAACGCGAATTCGACGTTATAACGCAAATTCTTACCTTTACCGGCACGCTCAATGACGTGACAGAACGCCGCCGCATCGCGCAACTGCAATCAGAATTTGTTTCCGTCGTTAGCCATGAATTGCGCACACCGATTACATCGATCCGCGGAGCGCTCGCCATACTCGACAGCGGCAAGGCAGGGCCAATTGCTGAATCGCAAGTAAAACTGGTCAAAATTGCCCACAAAAATAGCCAGCGCTTAGTCACCCTCATCAACGATATTCTCGATATGGAAAAACTGATGGCCGGCAAAATGGAGATGAAAATTGAAGACGTTAATCTTGCGTTGCTGATTGAAACGGCGATTGAATCCAACACAGGTTATGCAAACGCGCTGCAGGTTCAACTTACCTTTGATGCACCACTATTTACAACAATGGTAACAGCGGATGCGAATCGACTGCTGCAAGTCATGGCCAACTTGCTCTCCAATGCCGCAAAATTCTCGCCCAAAAATGCAGAGGTAAACATTTCAATTATTGCGGCAGAACATACATTTAAGGTAACCGTTAGCGATCACGGCCCGGGCATTCCCCTTGAATTTCGCCATCGCATCTTTTCGGCGTTCGCCCAAGCCGACAGCTCCGACACTCGCCAGCAAGGCGGTACGGGATTGGGCCTAAAAATCAGCAAAACACTGATCGAAAATATGGATGGCGAAATAGGTTTTGAAAGCGAGGTTGGCCAAGGCAC
>JAYWHF010000482.1:0-7729 GCA_043777855.1 Gammaproteobacteria bacterium
GGCGATGCTAACGACTACGTTGGCAAAGGGATGGCGGGTGGTAAGCTTGTGCTAAGGCCGCCGCGCAATTCTGAGTTCAAATCTAATGTCACGAGTATCATGGGTAACACCTGTTTGTACGGTGCGACGGGGGGGAAATTGTTTGCCGCCGGGATCGCCGGAGAGCGTTGCGGTGTGCGCAATTCGGGTGCTCATGTTGTCGTTGAGGGTGCGGGGGATCACTGCTGTGAATACATGACAGGCGGTGTTGTAACTGTGCTCGGGCAAGTAGGTCTTAACTTTGGTGCTGGTATGACGGGTGGATTCGCCTATGTGCTCGACGAAGTGGGCGATTTCGTGGATCGGTATAACCACGAGCTGGTCGATATACATAGAGTCAACTCAGAGCCGCTGGAAGCGCATCGCAATCACTTGCGCAGCGTGATAATCGAATTCACGAAAGAGACGGAGAGCGATTGGGGTCTGCATTTGCTAGATAACTTTGACGATTACATCGGCAAGTTCTGGCTGATAAAACCCAAAGCGGCGAGTTTAGGTGGCCTCTTGGTTAGCTTTAAACAACGCGGTGAATAATCTTGCAGTACCCTAAAAAAAGCGCAGTAGAGAGGCATTCGAAATGGCCGCACGTTTAAATAATGTATTTCAGTTTCAGGACGTTGGTCGTCATGATCCCGCCAAGAAAGATATGCATACCCGCAGGCACAAGTTTGTGGAGATTTACCAGCCCTATGCTAAGGAAGAGGTCGAAAGCCAGTCGCATCGATGCATTGAATGTGGTAACCCTTACTGCGAGTGGAAGTGTCCGGTACACAATTTCATTCCTAATTGGCTGAAATTAATTGCGGAGGGCAATATTTTTGAGGCGGCTGAGCTTAGTCATCAAACCAACTCATTGCCTGAAGTATGCGGCCGTGTCTGCCCGCAGGATCGATTGTGCGAAGGTGCGTGTACACTTAATGATGGTTTTGGTGCTGTTACGATCGGCAACGCCGAAAAATATATTACCGATACCGCCTTCGCCATGGGCTGGAAGCCGGATATGTCCAAGGTCGTCTGGACGAATAAAAAAGTCGCGGTGATCGGCGCTGGCCCAGCGGGGATTGGCTGTGCCGATGTCCTTGTGCGCGCGGGCGTAAAGCCCGTTGTTTTTGATAAGTATCCGGAAATCGGCGGCTTACTGACCTTTGGTATACCAGAGTTTAAATTGGAAAAATCGGTGATGTCGCGTCGCCGTCAAATATTTACTGAGATGGGCATTGAGTTTCGGCTGAATACCGAAATCGGCAAAGACATTTCTATGGCCGAGTTGCTACGCGATTACGACGCCGTGTTTATGGGAATGGGCACCTACACTTATATGAAAGGCGAGTTTCCTGGCGAGAACTTACTAGGCGTTTACGATGCCTTGCCATTTTTAGTGGCTAACGTTAATCGTAATCTTGGTTTTGAGAAGAGCCCAGAAGATTTTATTAGTGTTAAAGGTCAGCGGGTTGTGGTGCTTGGTGGCGGTGACACGGCGATGGACTGTAACCGCACGGCAATTCGCCAAGGTGCCGCGACGGTAACCTGCGCCTATCGCCGCGATGAAGAGAATATGCCCGGTTCTAGGCGCGAAGTTGGTAATGCCCGTGAAGAGGGCGTGGAGTTTTTATTTAACCGTCAGCCGGTAGCGATTGTTGGCGGCGGCAAGGTAGAGGGCGTAAAAGTTGTTACCACAAAGATGGGGGCTCCTGATGAAAAGGGCCGCAGCCGCCCTGAGATTGTTCCCGGAAGTGAAGAGGTTCTATTCGCGGATGTGGTATTAATCGCCTTTGGTTTTCGTCCCAATCCGCAATCTTGGTTTGCAGATAACGAGGTAAGAACCAACGATTGGGGAGGAGTGATCGCACCTGAGCAGCAGCTTTTCAAGTTCCAAACGACCAATCCCAAGGTATTTGCCGGGGGCGATATGGTGCGTGGCTCTGACTTGGTGGTGACCGCGATTTGGGAGGGCCGGGAAGCAGCCGAAGGTATCTTGGATTACTTGCAAGTGTGAATTGAGATAATGGCTTGCCCGCCTTTAAAGGTGTTTTTAAGGAACTTTACATGATTGAACTAAAAAACGACCGCTTTTTGCGGGCATTGCTTAAGCAGCCGGTTGATGTGACTCCAGTATGGATGATGCGACAAGCAGGGCGGTACTTGCCCGAATATCGTGCAAGCCGTGAGCGCGCGGGCGATTTTATGGGGCTGTGTACTAATCCCGACATGGCTTGTGAGGTAACGCTGCAGCCCTTAGCACGATACCCACTCGATGCCGCCATACTCTTTTCCGATATTCTCACCATCCCTGATGCCATGGGGTTGGGTCTCTATTTTGAGGCGGGTGAAGGGCCTAAGTTTCGTAAACCAGTGCGCACAGAGGCTGATATCAATGCCTTATCTGTCATTAAACCGGAACAAGACTTGCCCTATGTAGTTGATGCCGTTAAAACGATTCGGCGTGAGCTTAATGGTCGAGTGCCTTTAATTGGTTTTTCTGGCAGCCCTTGGACCTTGGCGACTTACATGATTGAGGGTGGGTCGAGCCGTGATTTCCGTCGCGCGAAAGAAATGCTTTACAACCAGCCAGAGGTGATGCACAGGTTGCTGGACGTGCTAGCTGATTCAGTGATCGCTTATTTAAATGCGCAAATCTCTGCGGGAGCGCAAGCCGTACAAATTTTTGATACCTGGGGCGGCGCACTTTCCCACGCCGCCTATCAAGAGTTTTCACTCAGCTACATGAAAAAAATTGTCAGCGGATTAATTCGTGAGCACGAGGGGCGTCAGGTGCCGGTAATTCTCTTTACAAAAGGTGGCGGTCAATGGTTGGAGTTGATTGCTGAGTCTGGCGCGACAGCCTTAGGGTTGGATTGGACAACTGACATCGCTCAAGCGCGCGCACGGGTTGGTAAGCAAGTCGCGTTGCAAGGCAATATGGATCCAACTATCCTTTATGCTAAGCCCGAACGAATTCGTCAAGAAGTCGCGACTATATTGGCTGCTTATGGCAAGGGGTCAGGTCACATCTTTAATCTCGGGCATGGCATTACGCCTGAAGTAGATCCAGTACACGCAGGTGCGTTTATTAACGCCGTGCATGATTTGTCGTCCGGCTATCATCTGTAAATTGGTGCGAGATTGGCTCACGGTGTTAGTGGCATTTGTTAAGTGTGCTGTGGTTAGTCGGGTACTAAATAAACCCCTTGGGTCTGTTTGCTCTTATGATCACTGGTTTGTTGGTGTATTATTCTCTACACTCGTAACAGTGTGTGAATTTGGATAAGTAGAATTTACATAGAGCTATGGTGATGTGAGGTTAATTAGTGGCGATCAAGCAAGTTAAGGTTGATGTAAATGAATTGAGTTTGGGCATGTATGTGTCCGGGCTTGACCGACCTTGGACGCAGACCCCTTTTCCTTTACAAGGGTTTTATTTGCGTGATTTAAACGAAGTCAATCAACTTAAAATTTTATGCAAGCATGTCTATATCGATGTTGAAAAGGGCCGCGGTCCGATATCGACCAATCTAAAAAAACTCGACAGAACCGGTGCGAAACCTAAAGTGGCGGGTCGAGAACATGAAAATGCCACTCTCAATGAACCCCTTGCACCCTTAAAAATTCAGCGCAATCTTTATAGAGAGGTTGCCCCGCTACAGAAAGAAGTCAAAAAAGCTAAACAGTTACACCAGAAGGTTTATGGTGCGGTTGTTGAAGTCATCGAGATGCTTGAAACTCAACAGCTGGACAACCTTTCGTTAGGAGAAACTCGTAAAGTCGCGAGCGAAATGGTCGACAGCGTGTTGCGTAACCCGGATGCGTTTACTTGGCTCTCGCGCGTGCAGGAAAAAGACGAATACACCTACAGCCATGCTGTTCGCTCTTCAGTATGGGCTATTTTATTTGGTCGCCATATAGGCCTTCCAAAACGTGATCTTGATGTTTTGGCGATGGCTGTTTTGTTGAAAGACGTCGGCAAAGTAATGCTGGACTCGGCGCTCATCGCAAATACAAATCGCACGCCGCAAGAAGAACTGGTTTACGAAACATTTGTAGAGCTGGGTGCCGATATTCTACGTAAAACCCCCGGCGTTGAACCGCGCATGATCAGTATTGTAAAGACCCATTGCGAGCGTTTAAATGGCAGTGGGTTTCCAGCGCACTTGGTCGGCGATAAGATTCCTCTGCTGGGGAAAATTGCGGGCATTGTAACTTACTACGATTTTGTTACTAATCCGCGAGGCTCACGTCACCCTATTGCGCCCTCCAAGGCGGTGGCAAAACTCTATGAATTGCGTAACATTCAATTTCAAGAAGAGCTGGTTGTAGAGTTTATTCGCGCTATTGGGCTTTATCCCACGGGAACACTTGTCGAGTTGAGTACTGGCGAAGTGGGTGTAGTCGTAGAGCAAAATTTCGAACGTCGATTAAAGCCTAAAGTCATTGTTGTACTTGATACCTTTAAAGAGCGATTGCGCGATTTTGTGTTAATGGATCTTGCAGAAGATGATAAAAAGAAACAAGCATTGCTTGATTCGGGCAAAAAAACACGTTACGAAATTGAAAAAATTGAAATTGCCCGTGATTTAGAACCTGGCAGCTATGATGTTGATATCGCGAGTATTCGCGATCAATATTTGCTACGCACGGAGAAAACTGGGCTTATGGCGCTATTGAGCAAATTGAAGGGTTAGCGAAACCTGTGAATTACGAAACCGCTATCGGCTTTGCTGATGGCGGTTTTTTTTGAGCCACAAGAAATTATCACTTTTGTGAAAAGTTGCCGCGTGCAGATGTTGTTGCGTGCGGATGTTGTTGTTATGAATTTTAGTTAAATTTTAATGCTATGCAAAAATCTAGTGCTTCTATTTCTTTTTAATAATTTTTCTCTTGTATTTGCCTGACCTAGGCGCGGACTTGCATCTTTATTGTCAACAAGTTTATTTGCACCTAATGCTAGTCTTAGGAGGTGAGCCAAAAAGTAGTTGCCTATCTCTGTGGCGGACAAGGTACAATAAATATCCCCTCATGGTCTCCGGACGGTCAACGCGTTGCTTTCGTAAGCAATACCGTTATTCCCAATGAGAAACCTTAAGTATTAATTTCTGTTGCCAGCCTTATTGGCGCGCTTTTTTTAGGAAACTACCGATGTTTGAATGGTTAACGAGCCCAGAAGCATGGGTGGCTTTGGCGACCTTGACGGCGCTGGAAATTGTATTGGGTATTGATAATATAATTTTCATTTCAATTTTAGTGGGGCGCTTGCCGGAAGAGCAGCGTCGGTTTGCTCGTAGTACTGGGTTGGGCTTAGCGATGATAACTCGGTTAGGGCTGCTGTTTTCGCTCGCGTGGGTTATGGGCTTGACGGAGCCTTTGTTTAGCCTCTTGAGCCACCCTGTATCAGGCCGCGATATTATTCTTATTGGCGGAGGATTATTTCTTATTGCGAAGGCGACTCATGAAATTCACAGTAGTCTTGAAGGCGCTATTGATGGAGAGCCTGACATCAAGACCAATGCATTGTGGTTGGTGTTAATACAAATTGCTGTTTTAGATATTGTTTTTTCGTTGGACTCTGTAATCACGGCGGTGGGCTTGGTTAGCCAATTATCTATCATGGCGCTGGCAATTATTATCGCCGTAGGCGTTATGTTGTTTGCCGCTAAATCTATTGGTGATTTTGTGGACAATCATCCCACCATAAAAATTCTTGCACTTTCCTTTTTAGTTGTAGTGGGTTTCACCTTGCTGGTGGAAGGGTTTGATGTGCATGTGCCCAAGGGCTACATCTATTTTGCGATGGCATTTTCTCTTGGGGTTGAAATGATAAATATTAAGCTGCGTAAAACATTTGATAAGCCCGTTGAGCTGCGTAAGGATTTTTCAGACGAAAATTAGTGGCTAGCTACGAAAAAATATCGCCAATTCTATTTCGTATTTAGCCGTAACCCAATTAGCATTTCTCGGCGAGCTTTACGCCAACGCGAGTGGAGCTGCTGTGGACAAACTGGGGCTCCCATTTCACTTTGTTTTTTGCGAACAGGATAATTGCCGTGGAGCCTAGCTTAAATCGTCCGAGCTCGGCGCCTTTTTCGAGGGTGATGTTTTGAAATGGATACAGTGACGTTTGTATTTCTCTGTCAATAAGGGGTGTTACCTGACCATCCCACACAGTTTCAATGCCGGCCACAATCATGGCTCCGACGAGTACAACAGCCATAGGCCCGATATCAGTATCAAAAATTGTTACAGCTCTTTCGTTGCGCGAGAATAATCGCGGCACCTTGTTTGCGGTAACCGTATTCACTGAAAACAAGTCGCCCGGGATGGCAATCATGGAGCGCAACTTGCCGCCATAAGGCATATGTACGCGATGATAATCAGATGGCGCTAAATACACGGTAGCAAAATTACCGTCAGTAAATTCTTTTGCTAGGGCTTCATCGCCGCCGAGTAATTCTTCGGTGGTATAGTCTTGCCCTTTCGCTTGAAATATCCTGCCCTGAGCAATCTTCCCAATCTGACTGATAGAGCCGTCGGCGGGGCAAACTATAGCGTGCGGTTCTCTGCTAAGTGGACGTAGCCCGGGTTTCAACGCTCGCGTGAAAAAATCATTGAAGCACGCATAGGCGGCAGGATTCTCCTCCACCGCCAAAGACATATCAACTTTGTAGCGTTTAATAAACCAGGAGATGAAGACATTTTTCACCCATTTAACTTTACAGCTGGCGACCTTTCCAGCGATGCGCGATAGCTTGTGTTGTGGCACCCAATGTTGCAGTTTGATAAACAGTTTTTCATTCATGGATACACCTAAATATCTGAGCGCACTCAAGCGGCATTTTTTGAGCAGGCATAGTATCAAAAAAGAAAGCGAGGTGCTCAGCCGAAGCCTGGGTGATCTGAGCAAGTTGGGTGACCTAGGAAGGGGCCCTTGGGGCCAATATTGCATGATGCTAACAGTGCAAGACTACTTTAGAATAGCGACGCTTTGCTCTGAATAGCTATTGCGCATAGCTGTAGTTTTGTTAGCCCCTGATCAGTTAGTAGGATGGTACGTGTGAAAGATAAGAACGAACTTTTGTCGCAGTTACATATAAATCGGGATGCTGACTCGCCTCGACCGACATGGTTGCTGTGGTTGATCGGATGTGGTTTTGGGTTTGTCGCCATTGCTTTAACGGTCTGGATATTTTATGAACCCGATCCGCTGGTAGTGAAAGTTCAAATGGCGCGAATGGCAACGCTAGACTCGTCGTCTGCAAGTGTCCTTGATGCGACGGGTTATGTTGTTGCACGTCGGTCTGCGACCGTTTCGTCCAAAGTGACAGGTAAAGTAATGGAAATATTGATTGAAGAGGGTATGGCGGTTGAGAAAAATCAGGTTCTCGCTAGGCTCGATGATACCAATGCTAGAAAATCTTTCGATGTTTCCCAGGCGGAAGTGCAAGCGGCTAAGGCGCAAGTGGCAGAGACGCGCGCGCGCTTGGTAGAAGCAAAATTAAATTTCGAACGTAACACGGCGATGATTGAAAAGAAGTTAGTTAGTCAGGCCGCGTTTGATTTGATCCGCGCCAATTATGAATCGCTCAAAGCTCAGCTTAATAATCGCCTTGAAGTTGTTGAAGTTAATGAGCGCCTGCTCGCACAGCAAAAGCAATTTGTGGATGACCTGACTATACGCGCGCCATTTTCGGGAGTGGTT
>JAYWHF010000483.1:0-7714 GCA_043777855.1 Gammaproteobacteria bacterium
ACAAGGTTTTCTCCCAATGCGGTGCGAATTTTTTCCCCGGCCATTTCCGTGTAGCAGGTTGAGCTTCCGTAGAACAAACCGATGTTTGCGCGCGTCATAATTTGCCGGCCCACTCGGTTATCCAGGCAACGGTTAAGGCGCGCGCGTCGTCGCCGCTGCAGGCATCTAACACGAGAGGTTCGCCGATGCGCACGGCGCCAAGATCGGCGAACGCGGCGTCCAGCATGCGGCCGGCGTCGTTAAACGTGGAGTAGCTGCTGTCGGCAAGATTAATCACGCCGTAGCGTTTGCCAGCAAGACGCGGATAGTCGCGGGTTAGGTGCAGGTAAACCGGCAGAATGTTATCCGGCAAATCACCGGCGCCGGTATTCGAGTGGCACAGGAGCAGTATTTCTTCGCTGTTGCGGACAAGGTCCTCAGGAGCAGCGTAGCTATTAATGGTGACCTCGTGGCCCCATTCACGTAACTTTTCCGCGGCAATTTCAGCAACTTGCTCTGCGCCACCAAAAACACTGCCAAGGATAATTTGAATAGTTTTCATAGTTGAAATTTACGTAAAAAGAGGTGGGCATAATAAAAGGTTTTCGATAGCATCGCACTCAATTTGCGACACCGCCAATTTTCACTCAACAGGATTAGCACACGCGTTATGTTCCATATTGCTTTGTACGAGCCCCGGATTGCGCCCAATACCGGTAATATTATTCGTTTGACGGCCAACAACGGTTGTCACTTGCATTTGATTGAACCCTTGGGTTTTGATTTCGAAGAAAAAAGTTTGCGCCGCGCCGGGCTGGATTATAGCGATCTTACCGACGTCACTCGCCACGAAAGTTACACCGTTTTTTTGAGCGCAATGGCAGGGCGACGGATTTTGGCCTGCACCACAAAAGGCAGTCGTCCCCATGATCAACTTGCGTATAAGGCGGGGGACGTGTTGTTGTTCGGCTCCGAAACGGCCGGTTTACCTGTTGCCATACTCGAGTCAATCGCGGTTGAATATCGCTTGAGAATTCCGATGTGCGCAGGAAACCGCAGTATCAACTTATCCAATGCGGTGGCGATAGTCAGTTATGAGGCTTGGCGGCAACTTGGGTTTGCCGGTGGCATTTTTTGAGGCGCTGCTATACTCCTTGCGATAGCGTCTTATAAAAATGCAGCGAGTGTGGCCCTATGTCTTTACGTTTTCTGCCCCTGCCGACGGGGATTTTCTTTGCATCGTTGATTGCCGTGTTTTTGCTCGGTTTGGCCGGTTGCAAGGAGTCACCACCCGATAGCACTGCAACGTTGAGCGCAAAGCAACTTGAGCTAAGCCTGTCTTCACCGCGTCAGGCGGATACCGACAGTTTTCCGAACAGCGATGCGGTGACTGTGAAAGTGCGCTTACTGGATGCGAGTAAAACCCCAGTTGCCGCCGAGCTTATTGCGATAAGCACCAGCTTGGCGAGCCTAACATCGAACATCATACTCACTGATTCACAAGGCTATGCCACCGCTATTATCCAGCCGTCTGATGTCTTGGGGGCTGGCACTATTACGGCGACTTTTGGCACTGCGAGTGCGACCTACAATTTTGAACTGCTCGCACCCGCTCCGCCGTTGCCAATCGCAACGTCGAAACTTAGCCTGAGCTTGCTGCGCAGCGGTATTGCGATCAACCGTTTCAAAAGTAATGAAGTAGCCCAGCTGCAAGCCTTGGTCACTGACGCAATGGGTCTGCCGCTGGCTAACCAAGTGGTTAAATTTACGGTTGAGCTAGGTGCTGTCAATGTGGAAACCGGTTTGACGGACCAAAACGGTGTGGCGCAAGTGAATCTCAGTAGCACCGAGGCAACCCTTGGGGCAAGTTCTGCCGTAGCCTCGGTGACGATCAATAGCGTGAATATCCTTGCCAGCGTGAATTATGAAATCATCAGCAGTGCCCTTAGTATCACCGACCAAATCATCAAGCTAGGTCATTTCAATAGCAGTAATCAGTTTGTTGAAAATCGGCTAGGTGCTTCAGTGGCGGCGGATGTCAATGGTGCTGTGAACATTTCGGCTGGCGCCACACTGGGTATTTCACTCGCGTTAATCGACGATAAAGATCAGCGGATTATGGCGCCCACGCAAGTTAACTTTACGTCAAGTTGCGTGGCGGGCGCGCGGGCAAAAATTGGCACCAGCGTGTTTACCGTCAACGGTGTTGCGAACACGACTTACGAAGATCTGAGTTGCGGCGGCGGCCAAGATGTTATTCAGGCCACGGTGACGGTTAACAACCAAACCCAAACACTTACTCAAGTCACTAATACTGCGCCGGAAAATATTGGCTCGATCGAATTTGTTTCTTTGGCGCCCGAATCCATCGTGCTTAAAGGTACTGGCGGGCAAGGGCAGCAAGAAACCTCAACACTCACGTTTTTAGTGAAAGGCGCACTGGGAAATCCACTGCCACAGCAGGCGGTAAATTTCAGTTTGAATACATCGGTCGGCAACTTGAGTATTAGCCCTGCATCGTCTATCACCAACTCACTCGGCTTAGTCACGACGAAAGTCACTGCCGGGAATGTTCCCAGTGCTGTGCGGGTAACAGCGTCGGTAACCGCGGCCAGTAATCAAGTTATTCAAACTCAATCGGGTTTGTTATCCGTGAATACCGGGTTGCCTGATCAAGACAGTTTTTCTCTTGCCATTGAAAGTTTTAATCCGGAGGCTGGAAGTTACGATGGTGTTGAGGTACTGGTTAACGCGCGCTTAGCCGATGCGTTTAATAACCCAGTACCGGATGGCACCACCATTAATTTCACCACCGAAGGTGGCAGTATCATTCCCAGTTGTAACACCACTAATGGTACTTGTGCGGTGAAGTGGACCAGTGCAGAGCCACGGGTTGCCGACCATCGAATATCGATCTTAGCAACGGCTATTGGCCATGAAACCTTTAACGATACCAATGGTAATAATACGTTCGATGTTGCCGATGGCATTGGTTTTAGCAACACGGCTGACAGCGGTTTTGGGCGCGTTGCCTCACAGGCAAATGGTTTTTTTGATATGTCGGAAGCTTGGTGTGACTACAATGAAAATAACACCTACGACTCGGGTGAGAAGTTTATCGATTTTGATAACAACCAAGTTTTTAGTGTGCGCGATAGCCTGTTCAATGGGCCGCAATGTGTGGGTATTTTGTGTGGAACCGGCACCAAGCAAAGTGTTCACGTGCGCAAAGCTGCTGTACTCATTATGTCGACGAGCGATGCACGCATGACGTTAATGTCTAGTTCTCGCCTTGGATTGCTCAATGCGAGTGTGGCGCATATTAAGGGTAGAGTTGTTTATGCCACCAATGACGCTGGCAATAATGTTGTGCCAGAGGGTCTGGGCCTGACGCTGGCTGAAGATGCTAGCGAAAGTTTTACGCTAACCTTTGCTGATACCGGAGGGCTGCTGGGCCAAACTCTGCCGGTAGGCACGACTATTTCAGTGGCGGCGGGTGGCGGCGCTCTTGAGGGTGAAACCAGTTTTGTGGTGCCCAACCGTAACGGCCAACCTAACATCTACAACGGCCAAGAAATAAGTTTCGTGCTAAAAAACACTAACACCGCGGTGGCGGTGGGTGATTCCCCTATTGCGGGTATTCTCTCCATAAAAGCAACGACCCCTAAGGGGCAGGTAAGCGATTTGAATTTCTCTTACACGCTGCTCGGAAACTAGGCCATAAAAACTGAGCCATAACAAACTAAGCCATAACAAACTAAGCCATAAAAACTAATTCATAAAAAACTAATTCATAAAAAAATTTGCCAATAGCCTCATTCGGCTACAGGCGCACTGGCCATTATTACTTTGTCGCCTACACTCTAGGTAATCTAGATGAAATTCTGCTAACGCCTTGGCGTCATTGAACGCTCAACACTGCGATCCAACAAGAGAACTTAACGACCATGTATCTGGAATTTTTTGGTTTACATAAACCACCCTTTCGGATCACACCAGACACGCATGCCTTTTTTGAAGGCTGTGATCGTGGCGCGATTCTCAATGCGCTTTGTTACGCCGTCTCTCAAGGTGAAGGCATTATTAAAGTGGTTGGCGAAGTGGGCAGCGGCAAAACCATGTTGTGTCGTATGTTGCCTTTAAAATTGAGCGATAACATTGATTGGGTTTATCTTGCACATCCCAGTCTTTCTCCTGAGCATACCCTTCATGCCATTGCGCAGGAAATGGGTTTAGCAGTGGCCGATAACGCAGACAAGCTTGCGGTGATGCGTTTGTTACATGAAACGCTGCTTATGCGCCATGCCAATAATCGGCAAGTGGTGGTGTTGGTAGAAGAGGCTCAGGGAATGCCGTTAGAAACGCTGGAAGAAATTCGTTTACTTAGCAATCTTGAAACCAATGATTACAAATTAATGCAAATTGTGTTGTTCGGTCAGCCCGAGCTGGATGAGAAACTCGCGAATCCAAGTATTCGTCAATTGCGCGAACGCATTACGCACAGTTTGTATTTAACGCCGTTAAACCTGCCCGATATTCAAGCCTATTTAAATTTTCGTTTGCGTGCGGTGGGCTATACCGGGCCAGATTTATTTTCTTCCGCTGTGGCTCGCTCCATTGCGCGTTATTCGCAGGGTTTGGTGCGCCGCATTAATATTATTGCTGATAAAACGCTTTTGTCCGCCTATACCCAAGATCGCCATACGCTCACGGTTGACGATATTCGTCAGGCCGCGCGCGACAGTAATTTTAAACCGCAACATATTTTTGCGCACTTACGGGATGGCGTGCGTTCTGTGCTTGGCTTGCGGTATTTTGCGTTAGTGGTCATGGTGTTATTTAGCACTTTTGCCGGGTTTACGCTCACTGCTTGCGAACATGTGCGCTTTGAGCCCAAGCCTTCTACTGGCCACATCAGCCTGCCGGTAAATACCGGTGATGCAGCTGCCATTCCAGCGCCTGTAAGAGCGCCGCCGCCCTTGCCCGCGCCGCAGCCAACAAAGAAAGAAGATACGCATACGGTGGTGGTGAGCGATGTACCCGTGCGTGAATTATTGTTTTCACTGGCCCGCGATGCCGATTTAAATTTGGATATTGATAACGACGTGGAGGGGCTCATCACCTTAAATGCGGTCAACCAACCTTTACCCGCTATTTTAGAGCGGGTTGCTGCCAGTGGTGGTTTGCGTTACTCGATCAACCATAAAGTATTACGCATTCGTAAAGACGCGCCCTTCCTGCGCAACTACCGCATTGATTATTTAAATATGTCTCGCACCAGTAATGGCGTTGTCAGTGTATCAACGCAAATCAGTGCAACCGGTGTGGGTGCGGGTGATGCTAAAGCCGGCGGTGGCGGCGACAATAATTCTGCCACTGAAGTAAAAAATCTGTCAGAAAATGCTTTTTGGGCGAGCTTGCAAAAAAATATTGGTGTCATTATCAGCGGCAACCGTGGCGATACGGCGGTGGCAGCTGATGGTAGTAATCCAGACATCATGTTGAATCGCGAAAGCGGCATTATGGGTGTTCGCGCCACTGAGCAGCAGCACGAAGAAATTCAACGCTTTGTTGATGAGGTGCAAAACAGTGCGCAACGGCAAGTGCTTATCGAAGCGACGATTGCCGAGGTTAAATTAAATGATCGTTATCAAGCGGGCATTAATTGGAGCCTCGTTCGCGATGGTGCCGGCCACAATATTTTGTTTAATATCGCCAATGCGGTTAACGATGTCGCACTGAACCAGCCGCCGGCATTTAGCATAGGTGCAAGTACTCGGCTTGATGGAAATTTGTTGCAGACGACGATTCAAGCGCTACAAACTTTTGGTGATGTTCGCATCATGTCTAGCCCTAAAGTGATGGCGCTGAACAATCAGACGGCATTGCTGAAAGTTGTTGATAACCTCGTTTATTTCACCGTTGAGGTTAACGTTGAGCCGTCGAGCGCATTGGGTGTGCCAGGCAAGACAACTTACGAGACAAAGGTCAATACAGTGCCGGTAGGTTTTGTGATGACAGTAACGCCCTACATCAATGAACACGGTTCAGTCACCTTAAATGTTCGCCCAACAATTTCACGAGTGATTCGCCAAGTGCGCGACCCAAATCCTGAGCTCGCTAGGCTCAACGTTGTAAGTGAAATTCCCGTGATTCAAGTTCGCGAAGTGGAATCGGTGTTAAAAATCAGCAGTGGCGATGTGGCGGTTATCGGCGGGCTGATGCAAGACGAAGTTAACAATACCAAGCGCGGCATTCCGGGGCTGTCAAAAATTCCTTATCTGGGCGGGCTGTTTCGTTACGAAGATGACAATACAGATAAGACCGAGCTAGTCATTTTTATCAAACCTATTGTGATTAAAAACGCGAGCGTTGCTGGGGATTTACGGGAGTTTAAACAATTCCTTCCAGCCGCGACTAACACTACTAGCAATACCATTGCCCATGAACGGGAGTGATGCGCTATGAGTCTTCTGCTCGATGCGCTAAAAAAAGCAGCGTTGGAAAAGCAGCGCCGCGAAAAAAATAACGCCGAGGGTTTTGATGCGAGCCATCGCCCAGTTAGTTTGAGTGTACTCTCAGTGCCTGCAAAGCTAACCTCAGTGCCCGCGCCCTTGCCGACACCTGCTGAACATGATCGTAAAAACGTTATCGCACAGACAACGGAAGAGCCGACTAAGACGGAAGACAATAAATCTTTCGTTGAAGATACTAAAATTTTCGTTGAAACTTTGGCTGAAGAAAGCAAAACCTTAGTGTTTGATATCGATGAAATAGATAGCCGTTATTTAGACGCGATTTTGGATAAGGAGGCCGAAGCCAAGCAAACCACGGAAACGCTTCACGCTTCACTGGAAACCTCCATTGAACAAAACGCTACTGCTATTGCACTGGAAACTTCCGCTGAACAAAATGCTACCGCTATTACTCATAAAGCGGCAGATGTCGGTGCTGACATTCAAACACCAGACATTCAAACACCAGAGACTCAAACGCCTGACACAAAAATTCTGAGTCAACTTAGCATCGCGCCCATCGAACAATTTAATACGGCAACTGGTAAGTCTGCATTGGCGCAGCTGTTAATTCGCAGCAAAAAGGCGAGTGTTGCAGCGCGCAAACGTATTTTAATGATGTATGGTTTATTGGCGCTTACGGCGCTCACTGTGCTGATTTTTTATTATTTTTTACTACAGAACAATGCCGCGCCTATTGTTGCTCAGTCAACGCGTTCCGGGGTTACAGCCGCGGATAATGTGCAAGAAGCCGCCGCTCTTGATTCTGCGCTTGATGCCTCACTTGCTGATACTAACCTAGCTACTGATGGCGCAGCCAAACCTTTGAGTCAACCATTGGCTGCGCAGCCTCAGCCGCAGCTTAAGCCGAAGCCGAAGCAACAAACTACTCTCGCCGAAGCTAAAGCGCCTGCAGCAGCTAAAGCACCTGCAGCAGCGAAAGCGCCGGCAATTTCAAAAACACCTTTAAGCCCAGCGGGCCGCAAGAGCCAAGTGCTGCCGGAATTCGTTACCAAAGAAGCGGTGATCGAATATCAAAAAACTAACGAGGCGACGGTTAGTGAAGCTATAGCGCGGGGTTACGCGGCTTATCAGCGCGGCGATATGGAAACGGCGAAAATCGCTTATGACGATGCGCTGGCGGAAGATCAAGATCAACGTGATGCGCTCTTGGGCGCGGCGGCAGTTGCAGTGCGGCAGAATCGCCAAGATGACGCGCT
>JAYWHF010000484.1:0-7706 GCA_043777855.1 Gammaproteobacteria bacterium
GAAAACCGTGTCCTCCATGCGCGGCGTGAATCGTCCGCGGGGAAAGTCGTCGCGCAGTTGCAGCAGTTCCTCCGCACTGACCTCGTAGAAGCGAATCTGATCGAAGAACCGCAGCAGCCAGGGCTTGCCGGGCGGGAAACAATCCGTCTCGCGCCAGGCATTCCACATCTGAATGGTGCGGCCCACAAATTGATAGCCGCCGGGGCCTTCCATTCCGTACACACACAGATATGAACCACCGATGCCAACGGAATTTTCGGCCGTCCAGGTGCGTGCCGGATTATATTTTGTAGTGACTAAACGATGGCGTGGGTCTATGGGTGTTGCGACGGGCGCGCCTAAATAGACGTCACCTAAACCCATTACCAAGTAAGCCGCATTAAAAACAATATCTTTTATGTCTTGAATTGAATTCAGACCATTAATGCGACGGATAAATTCCAAGTTGCTTGGACACCAAGGTGCATTTGAACGTACGGATTGAGTATATTTTTGAATTGCCTGTTGGCAGGCTTCATCATCCCAGCTCAAGGGTATGTGAACAATTCGTGACGGTACACTGAGTTGTGCAAGTTGCTGCGTTAGTTCTTCTTCGCCATGGTGTAAATGACTGAGTAACTTTTCTAACGATAGCTCCTGACTGTTGTAATGCACTTGTAGTGAACGAATACCGGGGGTTAACTCGTGTAATCCCGGGATTGAATTTTTTTGTAACCATTGCATTAATGCGTGAGCACGAAAGCGCAACCTAATGTCCAGTTCGAGCTCGCCATACTCTACCAACAAAAAGTGGTCTCCGGCAGCGCGATAGGTAATGCTTTCACCGTAAGTTTCTTTGGGTAATTTCGCGACTATGGGTGACGTTAATAGGCACTCTGACCATTCAACATGGTCAGTGGCGAGATTTTTCAAATTGCTATTTTGATTTCTTTCTATGCGTACGGCATCTTGAATTGATATGGCAACAAAGGAAATTTTATCGCCAGCTCGCAGCTGTCCTAATTTCCATAAGTCGGCACTGATGACGGTTGCAGGGCATACAAAGCCGCCGAGTGAAGGGCCGTCGGGGCCGAGAATTACTGGCATGTCGCCTGTAAAATCCACGGTGCCGAAGGCGTAAGCATTGTCGTGAATGTTGGACGGATGCATGCCCGCTTCACCACCAGACTTGCGCGCCCACTCGGGTTTTGGGCCGATCAAGCGAATGCCTGTGCGGCTAGAATTATAATGCACTTCCCACTCGTGGTTAAAAAAAGTAGTGATATCTGCCGCAGTAAAAAAATCGGGCGCTCCATGCGGGCCGTAAATGACGCGGAGCTGCCACATATTGCTAATGATAGGTTTTAATTCTTCAGGTAAAACAACTGATGTTAATTCAGGATTGCAGGCGCTGGCATCAAGCGCGAGCACGTCTCCCGCGCGCAGTGCGCGACCATTGTGCCCGCCAAATTGCCCTAAGGTGAACGTAGATTTTGCGCCCAAATAGTCCGGGCATTGAATGCCACCAGCAACGCATAAGTAGCTGCGCGCGCCGGCTTCGGCGATGCGACCCAGTTGTATTTGTTGTCCAGCTTTGATTGCGGTAATGACATTTTTTTCTAACATAGTGCCATCGAGTTTGGCATCAATCGTGGCTCCGGTTAATACAATTTTTGTATCGCAACTGAATTTTAAGCTGGGTCCTTGTAATGTAATTTCTATCCCCGCCGCTGCGTCGGTGTTGTTAAGTAGACGATTACCTAAACGAAATGAGTAATTGTCAAAAGCGCCAGAGGGTGGCACACCTACATGCCAGTATCCACGGCGGCCGGGATAGTCTTGAAGCGTAGTTTGAGTTCCACCTTGCAGTACATCTATGCGTGCCGGCTTGTAATTAAATTGATTTAAGTAACGTGTGGTCATTTTCCCTTGCACTAAAACTTCATCTTTTATGAGTGTGCGCAAGTAGCCTAGATTAGTTTCAATGCCATAAAGTTCGGTTTCATTGAGCGCCTTAGTAAGTTTTATTAGTGCGTTTTCACGCGTGTCGCCATGCACAATTATTTTGGCCAGCAAGGGATCAAAAAAAGCAGGTACTTCAATACCGCTCTCAATCCAGTGATCAATGCGCAAGTCATCCGTTGTTGCCGGCCAAGAAACTTTGCTCAATAGGCCTGCACAGGGCTGAAAATCCCGCACGGGGTCTTCCGCATAAACGCGTACTTGTATAGCCGCGCCTCGTGCTGTTAGCTTGTTGCGCAATGTTTTAAGGTTGCCCAGATCTCCACACGCTTGAAGTAGCATCCACTCCACTAAATCAATGCCGTAAACTTTTTCGGTAACACCGTGTTCTACTTGTAAGCGTGTATTGACTTCAAGAAAATAGAATGTATTTTCTTTAGCGTCATAAATAAATTCAACAGTTCCTGCGTTGCTATAGTTAACCGACGCCAGTAATTTTTCTGCAGTCTCGAGCATGGCTTGGCGTTGGTTTTCAGGTAGATTAGGCGCTGGACACTCTTCGACAACTTTTTGATTGCGTCTTTGGCTGGAGCAATCTCGCTCGCCAATGGCGACGGCGATACCTTTTCCGTCGCCAAATATTTGCACTTCAATATGACGCGCGGCTGCAATAAATTTCTCTAAAAAAACGCCATCGTCAGAAAAATTATTTTTCCCTAAACGTTTTACGCTGTCGAATGCTGCTATTAGCTCAGCTTCAGTGTTGCAGAGCTGCATGCCAATGCCGCCGCCGCCAGCAGTACTTTTTAGCATTATCGGATAACCAATAACCTGTGCTGCCTGAGTTGCATGATGAATGTCAGTTAACAAATCAGTGCCCGGGCACAGCGGGACATTTGCGGCGTGGGCGAGTTCGCGAGCTTTATGTTTTAAGCCAAAAGTGAGCATTTGCTCTGCTGTCGGGCCGATAAAAATAATTCCAGCGGCTTTACATTCTGCAACAAATTGTGAGTTTTCACTTAAAAAACCGTATCCAGGATGAATCGCTTGTGCGCCAGATTGCACTGCAATAGCAATTATTTTTTGACGATCTAAATAAGTTTGTGCGGCGCCGCCATCACCCAAGCAATAAGATGCATCAGCAAGGCGTACGTGCAAGCTTTCCGTATCAGATTCGGCATAAACCGCAACGGACTGAATGTGCAATTTTTTGAGCGTGCGAATAATTCGTGTCGCGATTGCGCCACGGTTGGCAATAAGAACTTTGGTAAACATTTCGGCTCCGACAGGTCGTCCTGTTGGTAGATACGACAGAGGTCGTCCTCTGAAGATGATGTGTTAATTCCAGACTAAAATTTCAATGGGGGTTGGGTTGTACCCATTGCACGGATTATTCAGTTGCGGACAATTAGAAACCAGCATGGTGATATCCATTTTTGCCGCTAGCTCCACATATTTCCCGGCTGCAGAAATGCCGTCTTCAAAAGACAGCTTTCCGTCAGGGGTTACCGGAACATTCATAAAAAAATTTATGTTGTGAGTAATATCGCGTTTGCGAATGTTGTATTCAGGGTGTTCAGCTATTGCCAGCATCCAGCTATCACGGCATGCATGCATACAGCGTTTTTCCAAGCTGTAGCGAACAGTGTTGCTTTCAGTGGCGCAAGCGCCGCCGAGGGTGTCGTGGCGCCCACAGGTGTCAGCAATAATTTCTAACAGCTCACGCTGCATATTGGATAGTAATTTGGTGCCGGCGCCTAAGTATAGGTTGCCTTGTAAGCGAATGGTGTCCATGGCACTGTAACGTTCGGTCGGATCTTTAGCGTTATAGAAGAGTACATCGGCCGCTTGATTGCCCTCTAGGTCTACAATCCGAAAAGTTTGGCCATTTTTTATTTCTCCAAGAAAATAATCACCCGCTGAAACATAATGACGAGCAATAATATTATTGATATCTAACGTACTCTCAACGAGAGCCTGGGCTTTAGGGGCCGATTTTATTTTAGGAAGAAGGTTTTTTTTCGATAGCTGCATAGTATTTTTTCTCAAATCACACCAAAATTGTAGAGTGCGTTATTGTCAAATCCGCGTCTATTTTCGGGGCTAAAATTTCTGCAATAGTCATCATCCGCTACGGCATCGGCGTTGCTGAGTTCAATCTCTACAGGTTTAAAAGGATAGGTTTTCGCGGTATTTAACGGATGTGGGCAAGTATGCAATACAACCAGTGTATCCATCTCAAAACGCAAGGCAATGCTATTCCCAGCCGCGTGATTTTTAGTGTCGAGTGCTATGTTGCCTTTTTCATCGGCGATGACTTTGCTAAACCAATTAATGTTAGCCGCCATATCGGCCCGACTCAAACCATATTTTGTCAGTTCGACTAAAAAAGCATCGGTACCATTTTGCAACCACTCATTGCGATCTTTTTGATAGTTGCGTGGCCCCCACATTTTATTTACATCGCACGAGCTGCTATTGCCACAAATTGTGTCGTGCCAGTTGCCTTCTCCATTTGCCGAAAAATCTTCAGTGATAGATGCAAAAATTCTACCCATATCCGAATACAAACAATGGCCATGTTGCAATTTGAACGTGTGCTGGCACTTCAGTGTGTCAGGGGCATTATAGCGCTCTAATAAATTTCGCGGATTGTAAAATAGCATGCCGACATTGGCGCCACCTTCAATGTCGATTATTTTCATTTGCAAGCCGCGACGAACTTCGAGTGACCAGTGGCCATTGCCAGGAATTTTTGTAGAGTAAGATAATGGATTTATCATATTAGATTTCGTGCTCGTTTCTAGTTTGTAATTCGACTGGCATCGTTTTGTTGCGTGTAATAGGTAGATCATAGGTAATGCTTGCGCCATAGGCTTCTGGCGAATGTGGGTCTCGACGCAGCTTGTCAAAAACCCAGAGCCGAGTTCCTAAATAGAAGCCTTCGCTTAAATCGTGAGTCACCATGAATACAGTGAGATTATGTTCGCGCCAAAGTTTTAGAATCAGTTGATGCATATCGGCGCGAATGCCTGGGTCTAGTGCGCCGAAGGGTTCGTCGAGTAATAAAATACGCGGCTTACGAATGAGTGCTTGGGTTATCGCCAAGCGTTGTTTCATTCCTCCAGATAATTCGTGGGGGTAGCGATCAAGCGCTGCCGATAATCCTACAGAGTCGAGTAACTGCTTAGCTTCTTCTATTACCTTTCGTTTCGCACTACCAAAGAGTTTTCCAAATATTGCAGAGCCTTCAAATTCTCGAGCAAGAATCACATTTTCTAAAACGCTTAGGTGAGGAAATACTGAGTATTGTTGAAAGACGATTCCTCTTGATTGATCAGGCTCACTGGGGATCGGTTGGTTATCTAGCAATAATTCCCCAGCGCTGGGGGCCTCCATTCCCAGTAACATTTTTAGAAAAGTACTTTTCCCGCAACCGGAGGTTCCAACCATGGTGATAAATTCACCCGTGTTTACACTAATATTCAGGCGCTCCAAAACAATGTTGGCACCGTATTTTTTCCAAAGATTTTTAGCTTGTAGCATCGCGTGAGGTTGAATTTTAGGTGTGACCGACATCTTAAGCCGCCCTTTGATGGTGCCACGCAAATAACTTCCGACTGGCTTTGTTTAACAACCAATCCAATATAAATGCAAGTAGTGTTATCCAGGCAACGTAAGGCAGAATCACGTCCATTGACATATAGCGGCGTACGAGAAAAATGCGATAACCCAAACCTTCGGTCGCGGCAATCGCCTCTGACGCTATTAAAAATAGCCAACCAGAACCGAGCGATAAGCGCATAGCATTAATCAAGCGCGGCAACAGTTGAGGAATTAAAATTCGTACCAAAATTTGCCAGGTAGATGCGCCGAGTGTTTGCGCCTTAATAATTTGTTCTTGAGGGATTTCTTGCGTACACCGCTGTATGTCACGTGCGATAAACGGTGCTACGCCTATTACGATCAGGGCAACTTTTGAAAGCTCATCCAATCCAAATACGATAAAAAGAATGGGCAATAGTGCCATAGGTGGCACGAGTGATATCACGGTAATCAGCGGTGCGAGTGGTGCATTGAAGGTAGGTATAGCTCCAGTCAGCAAACCCAATGTAAAACCTATTATCGCAGCGATAATAATGCCGAGTAATAGTCGTTTTAGGCTGCTGAGTGTGTCACCCCAAAAAAGATATTCGCCAGTACGTTTGCTCGCGTGCAGCACATAGGTATTTAAGGTTTCGCCCATCTGCATAAAACTGGGTAACAGCTTGTCAGTCGAATTTTCTAAGTGACGCGCATCCGATGCAAGCAGGTATAAAATTAGAATAATGGCAAAAGGTATTAGCCCTAGCATCCACCGAGTAGATTTTGATGGTGTTAGATTTATTAGGCGTTTCATCACGTTTTCTCTAAAGTCAAATCTGTTTGTTGTCAGTATTTAAACAAACAGATTTGAAAGACTTACAAGCATTTAATAAATAGTTGTCGCGTCAAACTGAATTACAGTTTTCCGTCAGCGGCCATTTGCATGTAAGTGGTGTCGAAACGTAATTTTATATTTTTGGCGTTGCCATAAACACCCTTTGCTCCTTCAACGCCGATGGTTGCCGCATTTGCAGCCCCATCACCTAAGAGGCCGTGAGTAAACGAAAACTCAGCAACTTTTTTCATGGTACTTAGCAAGGCATCGCTTTTTACAAATTCAATAGCAGATGCCGGTGTGTAAAACATTTTGGTGGTGTTAAGTTGTGATTCGAAACCCGCAAGGTCGGTGCTGGATGCGGTTGCCATAGCAGTGCGCGCCGCAATTCCACTTTTATCTTGCGCGCTCATGGTGCTCATAATTTCATACCAAGCGCCGACAAGCGCCTTGCCCAGTGCTGGATTCTTTTTTAATGTCATAGTGTTGATAACGAACAAATCCATAATTTCGCCGGGAATTTGCGACGAATCAAAGACTTTGGTGCTTTTCGGTTGTTTTAAAATTTCGCTGAGTAAGGGGTTCCAAGTCGTTACTGCCGTCACACCTTTAGTGCCGTATACCGCCACCATATCGGCATCAGAAGTATTAACAACTTTTACGTCCGCTTCTTTCAGCTTCACTGATTCGAGCGCCCGCGCCAGTAAATAGTGCGATACGCTGAGTTCCACTAAATTAACACTCTGTCCTTTAATATCCTTCAAGGTTTTGTTGTCACCTTTAAGTACTATTCCATCGTTACCGTTTGAAAAGTCACCAACTATTAACGCCGTACTATCAACACCGCCTGCAGCGGGAATAGTCAGTGCATCCATGTTCGTCATCGCGCATGCATCAAACTGTCCAGCCGTATATTGATTGATGGATTCAACGTAGTCGTTAATTTGGACCACTTTAATTTCGATACCGTATTTTTTTGCCCATTTATCGATAATTTTTTGTTCCGCTGAATAGCCCCAAGGCATCCAGCCCACATAGATCGACCAGCAAACCTTGAAGGGTTCTGCAGATGCGAACGCGGCGGAAAGCGAGAGAGTCAAGACAATGAAAAGATTGAGCGCTAGGCGATTTAGGCGTTTGAGAATTTGGTGATCGAAAAATTGTAGAGTTTTGGCATGTAGCATGGTGAACCTCCAGCGGTTTTGGGTTGCGACGGTGTTTTTAGATCAGGAGCACTCTGGCAGTTAAAGCTGTTCAACGCCCTTAGCAGACTTAAAGTATTAAGCTCTGTTCGAGGTTTACTAATAGGCTTTGGGCCATCATCTCCCGGGCTTTTATCCCGCCG
>JAYWHF010000485.1:0-2775 GCA_043777855.1 Gammaproteobacteria bacterium
AAAATTTTCCACCGCTGTTTCCCAAAGGCATGGCATCACCGAGTTTGATTGCTTTTTTAATTGTGTGTAAATACGCCGATCATTTGCCCTTGTATCGTATTTCACAAATCCTAAAACGCATGGGCATTGAGATTTCTGATTCACTCATGTCAGATTGGTTGCTACAAGCAGCAGAATTGTTTGATGAGCTGATGAAACGCATGATAGCCACCGTATTGGCAGCCGGTCATGTATTTACCGATGACACGATTTTGCCGATGCAAAATAACGATCCTAATCGCAATACTACTGTAAAAAGTCGATTGTGGGTTTATGCGGCCTACACCGAACCTGAACGACAGAAGCCGCTCGTGGTTTACGATTTTTCCGTGACGCGAAGTCAGGCGGCACCCGTGGGTTTTCTTACGGGTTATGCAGGCTATTTGCAAGCGGATGCCTTTCCGGGTTATGACATTTTATTTCGTAGCAAAGCTGTGCTTGAAATCGCCTGCTAGGCTCACGCCCGAAGAAAATTTGTCGAAGTCGCCGGGTTAATGAAAACTCCAGGTCGAGCGCATACCGCCATCGCGTTTATTAAAAAACTCTACGCCATTGAGAGTCAAATCAGACGGCTTAAAAACGACGAAAAAAGAGCTTTACGTCAAGATCAATCGCGCAAAGTTCTTGCGCAATTTAAATCTTGGCTCGATGTTGAAGTTAATGGCGTGTTGCCAAAAAGTGCTATGGGTATTGCTGTTTGTTACACACTGAAAAATTGGGATGCATTATGCCGCTACACCGAACAAGGCTTTCTTGAAGCCGATAATAATTTTGCGGAGCGCTGCATGCGGCCGGTGGCATTGGGCAGAAAGAATTATTTATTTGTCGGCTCTGAGCGCGGCGGTAAAGCTGCAGCACTTTATTACAGCTTGATTGAAAGCTGCAAACTCAACAAAGTGAATTCACTCACCTATATGACGTATCTTCTCAGCAATGTGCGCAACAAAGATATCACTTTACCAATGCCTCATGAGTTTAATCAAATCAACATCACTCAAATCAGTTGATGTGTTTTTTAACAGTTTGAAATATGGGTGAATTGAGCTGAAGTTGCTATGCAACACGTTTTGAACAAGTACTCGCTAATCTATTGGGCTTTTGACTTTATCACCTAAGTCATCAAGTACGTGCAAATAAATTTCCGTTGTACGAATATCTGTGTGCCCCATCAGCGTTTGAATTTGTTTTAAATCGTATTTTGCTTGCAATAAACGTGTCGCAAATGAATGACGAAAGGTGTGACAACTGGCTTGCTTAAATATTCTTGCCTCTCTAATGGCATCTTTAACATGTGATTGCAATGTGCCGCTGTAAAGATGATGGCGGCGCAATACGTTAACACGAGGGTCTTTGCTGACGCCTTCAGAAGGAAACATATATTGCCATTCAAGCGCACGACCTGCATAAGGATATTTTCGTTCAAGGGCATGCGGCAAATAAACAGGGCCAATTTCGCGAGCAATATCAAATGCACGAAATTTTGAAACAACACATATTTGATTTTTTAAATCAGTGATTAAACTTTTAGGTAAAAGTGTTGTTCGGTCATTGGCGCCCTTGCCATCTCTAACGACAATATAACCCATGGCAAAATCCACATCTTTAATACGTAGGCGTAAAGCCTCAGAAATTCGTAAGCCGGAACCATACATGAGTTGGGCCATTAGTTTGTAGGGCATGATTAAACAATCTATAACCGCCATAGCTTCGGCATGGGAAAATACTGTGGGCGTTTTTTGTGGCTTTTTGGCGTATTTAAAATCTAATTTCTCAATAGGGGTTTTTAGAAAATGGTTATACAGAAACATAATTGCGTTTAGAGCGGTCTTTTGAGTGTTTGGTGCGGTATTTGAAACTAATACCAAGTGTGTAAGATAAGCTGAAACATGATCAGCACCCATTGTTGACGGATGCTTCTTATGATGAAACAAAATAAACTGTTTGACCCAATAAACATAAGTATTTTCCGTCGCATAACTCTTGCCATCCAAACGGATAAATGCGCGAAATTGATCTAAGAAATTGGAGGGTTTCATCGGGAGGGGGATTTTAACGTTTTCCATAACATTCCTGTGTGTAATTGCTTCCTTGCATGCAAAATAACCATTTTTCATGGTAATATCAAGTGCTTTTTAAGGTTATTTAAGGCCGTGTATCTCCAAAACTATTGAACCGTATATCTCCGGCTTTGTTTGGAAGGCATTGTAAGTAATTGTTATAAAACAAATTAAAGCTTTATATCTAATATAAAGTCTGGAAATATACGGCCTAGGCCGTTGAATAAACTGTTATGTGGGCAAGAAAGTAAAAGCTAAAACGCTTCGGCTAAATCGCAAAAGCAAAAGCTGTAAATCTGAAAGGTTGAAGCTTTGGTTTTTCTGGCTCGGAAACGTTGTGCCACGGAGTTTAACGTTCTGAAATATTTCTGGCGCCTTCGGTAGTTTATTTTTTCGCAAGCAGTTTTATCGGTAGCGGTATTTTCTGGTTCAATTGTTTTAGGTTTTTTGCTTGCTCTGGTTTCGGTTTGTTTTTAGTTCGTGTAAAGTTCAAAGGCTTTTCTTGGTTTGCTTCGGAAAGGTTTGGGTCAATCGGCTAGTTTTTTATTGTTCTTTGCTAGCTTTTAAAAAAGGCAAAATCTCATAACAAGTCGCTCAAGCACCAGTCGCTTCGCTCCTTGGACAGTTTTTAAGTCGCAGTTTTGTGGTTTTGCTGCGCAAAAGTATTCCACAAAACCGC
>JAYWHF010000486.1:0-2770 GCA_043777855.1 Gammaproteobacteria bacterium
TATTTCCGGCGCGGGGAGTGTAGGCGATGTGGTGCGAGCGCTGCGGCTGGGTGCAAGCGATTATCTGGTTAAACCGATTATCGACATGGAGGTGTTGGAGCACGCGGTCAACAAAGCTCTTGAGCGCAAGGATTTGCTGACTGAAAATCATCGTTACCGAGAACAATTAGAAGTTGCAAATAGCGAATTGAGAGAAAGTTTGCGCGTTTTAGAACGCGATCAATTGGCGGGTAAGCAAGTGCAAAAGCGCCTAATGCCAAAGCGCTTAGTTACAAAAGACCAATTTCTTGCAGAACATTATATCGCCCCTTCGTTGTTTTTAAGCGGAGATTTTATTGATTATGCCCATATTCAAAAGCGTTACCTTGCATTTTATTTGGCCGATGTATCAGGGCATGGGTCTTCCTCTGCTTTCGTTACTATTTGGTTAAAACATCTTGTGAGCCGTATGGTGCGTGAGGAAGAGTTGTTCTGGAGCGAAGAGTCTTTTGCAACAGGCACAAATTTGTTGTTGCAGACCGTCAACCGAGAAATTAAAGAAACGCGATTAAATCATCATCTGACTTTTTTTGTTGGTGTCATAGACACGCATACTCGAGCCATGAATTATTCGGTGGCCGGCCATTTGCCTATGCCTATTTTAAAAACGGCCGAAAAATGCGTCTATCTAGACGGAATGGGCAAGCCTGTGGGAATTTTTAAGGACGTGACATGGCAGGTCTATAGTTTGCAATTACCGGAAGACTTCTCATTGATGTGTTTTTCAGATGGCGTGCTTGAGATTTTATCCGCGCATAGCCTTCAGGAAAAAGAAGCACAATTATTACAAAAAGTAGCTACGACAAGTGGCACTCTCGAATCTGTCTGCAATACTTTACAAGTTGATGATGATGGCGAATCGCCAGATGATATCGCTATCCTTACCATTAGCCGAGGTAACTAGAATGCGTCCCGGGCAGATATTAGTAGCCGATCACGCGGGTGTCTATGTCATTAAGATGACTGGCGATGTGCGACTGACGCTGTGTATTTCATTTGATCAGTTCATTAACACTATGCTTGCTGAGCTTAGGTTTTCATCGGTGCTGTTTGATTTATCGCAAGCAGAAGCGATTGACAGCACAACGCTGGGGCTAATGGCAAAAATTTCTTTGTTGGCTCAAGAGAGGCGAGGAATAGTGCCTTTAATACTCGCGACCAATTCAAGTATTCAGCGCATTTTGCAGACGATGGGTTTTGCGGATATTTTTAAAATCGTCGATAAGCTTGAGGTAGATTTCGCGCCAGAGAAAATATTAACGCCTATTGAATGCGATGAAAATCAAGTTAAGGAAAAAGTACTTGAGGCACATAAGATTTTGATGGGGCTCAATGAAAAAAATAATGAAACTTTTCGCAATTTAGTGGCGATGCTTGAGAAATCCTAAGTCGATCGAGGGTGCGTTTTTAAGTAGCACACTCCCCTCAAAAAAACTCAGCTTCGATTTGATTTTGCAATTTTTTTCGCGCGAATAAATTCTGAATGCGAAACATAAACCAAATCGGCGACCTTACGGATAATATATTCCTCGTATTTATCGATATTTCCATCGGCGAAAGCCAATTCCCACATAGAAACCAGTAGTTCAAACTTTTCGTTATCACTACAGTGCTGATGCACCAGCTGAGTAAACTGATGCAGCGACGTAGCTTCAGCCGATTCTTCTTTTGCCAGAAGAATAAGCTCTTCAACTTGTGTATTCGTTAATGAAAACTTGTATTCGAGCAATTGCTGTAATGAGGCAAATTCTTGGTCATTAAATACATGATCAGCCATGGCGACTTCAATCATTAAAGCCGCAATAGCTAAATGTTTTTGTTCAGGTGACATGGTTGCAGAAGCGCCACTAACCGGCTGCAGGTGGCGTTCAAAAAAGGCTGAAATTTTATTTAGCATGGGCTTTCAATAAGTTCTCGAGATTGATTTGATCTTTCACGAAGCCGCGAATGCCCTCTGCTAATTTGTCACTACTCATCGCGTCTTGATTCATTCCGAAACGGAAACTGGTTTCAGTTTCTATGGATTTAGGAATCGATGCGCCTGTGCTATTGGGCGACAAAGCTCGCTTCAGTTCGCCATGGTCCTGTTCGAGTTCTTGTAACAATGGTGGGCTAATCGTTAAACGATCGCAACCAGCCAGTGCTTCAATTTCGCCGAGGTTGCGAAAACTAGCACCCATTACGACGGTCTTGTAACCATGTTGTTTGTAATAGTTATAAATACGATGCACAGAAATCACACCTGGATCTTCAGCGGCTGCATATTCTTTTTTATCGGTATTGGCTTTGTACCAATCTAAAATACGACCGACGAAAGGGGAAATCAAAAATGCGCCGGCATCAGCACAAGCAGCGGCTTGATTGAAGCCAAATAAAAGTGTGAGATTACAGTTGATTCCTTCTTTTTCTAAAACTTCAGCGGCGCGAATGCCCTCCCATGTGGAGGCCAGCTTGATGAGTACTCGCGATTTGTCAGCCCCACCTTTTGCATAAAGATCAATCAGCTGGTGCGCTTTGGCGATGCTGGCTTTGGTGTCAAACGATAAGCGCGCATCGACCTCGGTAGAAATGCGACCGGGAACAATTTTTAAAATTTCCAAGCCGATTCCAACGGCTAAGTTGTCACAGGCCGCGCTTAACTGCTCAGCGCTATGGGTGATACTTTTGGCCGCACTGATTGCGGAAGCAACTAAGGGTTGGTATTGCGGCATTTGTGCCGCTTTATAAACAA
>JAYWHF010000487.1:0-2769 GCA_043777855.1 Gammaproteobacteria bacterium
ATAAAATGAGCGATTATTGCAAAGGTTGCCATTATCAGCACAAGCTTCGCCATGGAGATAAGTCTTGTCCGTTTAATAGCCTCTACTGGCATTTTCACGCACGTCATTCAGAACGCTTGGCAAAAAATCCTCGGATAGGGATGACCTATCGTTTATGGGAAAAAATGAGTGCCAGCGAACGAGAAAAAACCCTAGCGCAAGCAGAACTTTATCTTGTCAATCTAGACAATCTTTAACGTCTTGATACTGACTTACTGAATGCGGCCCATAAAAAAGCCCCGGTGAAGGGGCTAACGGAGGGCTATTTCTTGTCTAGTTTTTTTGCTGACACTAAAAAGTAAATTGTTTCCAAGGTGTATCAATGGCGCCAAGGGTTTGGCCAATGGTGAATGAGTAGGTGACCACGGCGCCAGCGGGTACGCCAGTTACCGTGAAGTTATTGTTGTTATTGCTCGGGTAGTGAATCATGCGCACGTTTTGTTGAGTGGTACCGTTGATGGTGTAATGAAGATCTACCCAAGGTGCGTTACGCGTATAAAATCGGATGCTCGTCGCATTTAATCTAAAGTACCCTGTAGTTTGAGCCGCACTTGAAGAGCTTTTTGAGCTTGGTTGAACGCTGCTTGCCACGCTACTCTTCACACTGCTTGCCACACTACTAGCAACACTGCTTTTCACGCTGCTTGCTACACTGCTAGCAACACTGCTCTTCACGCTACTTGCCACACTACTTTTTATGCTGCTTGCCACACTGCTCGCCACACTGCTCGGCGATGATGACTGTGTCGTTGGTTGGCAGGCGGCGCTGTTGCCACATTCCCACACTATGTCATCAATCGCCATGTCAAAGCCGGCGGTAGGGAGCTGGCCATCAACAGAAACGATAGAGAAGAGTTGAGTCATGGATTGCAAAGCAATTAAAGATCCACGCAAAGTGGCGACAGGTACGGTTGCTTGAGCCCAATCTCCGTTACGAACTAAGCCAAAAGTGGTTGCGTTCGCAGGAAAGGTAACGGCGTTGGAATTGGTGTATGAATCGTTTACGGCTACTTTGAAAGCAACGTTGGCGGGCACTTTGATTCTGAACTTGAGGTTGCCGTCTACGAAGGCACTCATATCATGAGCTTCGCGCGAGGCAACACCAGCGCCAAACCATTCATTCGGCGTAACGTATTTCAGTGCAAGAACATTCGCTCCCTCATAAGCTGGCGTAGTTCCAGCGGTCATCGAGTTAGTGTTCCAAATCCAAAAATCTGACGTGGTACCCAAGGTTTCTTTACGTGTTGTTGGTGTGTTGTCGGTAAAGACGCCGTAAGTGCCTTTTTCAGCCACTACTTGGCTGCCAAATTTGACTTCGCCAAGGCCATCGAGTTGTGATATGCGGATATAGTCAACGTACATTTTCGCCGGAAGCGGTGCAGTAATTGCTGAGTCAACAGCCGCATCGGTGAAGTTACCGCCAACAGCCAAGTTGAGCAGTAAAAAGAAGGGCGCCTGAAGCTCTGAAGATTCGCCACCCACAGGGATAGGTGCGTTGTACATGTCATGCTCTACACCGTTATCGATAATGGTGTAACGCAGCTGGCTGCTAGTCCAATAGAGACGGTATTTAACGAACCGGTTAGTCAAGGGAGTTGGCGCAACATAACTGCTTTGGGTTTGCCATGCTGTAGATGCCGCACAAGATTCATTGCCAACTACACAGGCCGCAGGAGAGTAAAAGATAGCGTTTGAGCCGACGAAGCTATTGATGTCCGGGCCGCCATTGGCACCAACGCGGCTTGCCGCTTTATGACCCATCTCCATCATGTCCATCTCGCCTTTTGCGGGCCAGGTGGCAAGCGAAGTTCCTAAAAGCCAAGCCGCCGGCCAGAGGCCAGAATTGAGATCAGGCGTGCTCAAGCGCACTTCGATCATGCCGTACTTCACTTGTACTTTGTTTTCTGTAGTGATTTTGGCAGAGGTAAACGCCCGCCCGCCGAATGCTTCACGACGTGCTTCAATAATTAATGCGCTAGTGCCTGCTTCAAAAGGCACAGTGCCAACGCTAGCATTTGCTGGCCGGTAATATTGCAACTCTTGGTTACCAAAACCATCACCTTTGTCCACAGCGCTCCAGCGGCTCGCGTCGAGGGTGTCAAAGTTTTCTTCAAAAAGAGTGGCGCCTATCACAGGGTTAAGTACGTCCGCGAGTACGTGAGTACTGCAAATCATCGCAGTTCCTGCAAGCACGAGCAATTTGGCCGTAAGGCCTAAAGATTTAATCATTGAATTGTCCTCAGCGTTGGCTTTCTTATTGGGTTTTTTGTTGATTAGCGCTATCGTCGAGATGAGATAACGTCACAGTTGATTACAGTAGGTTCGCCGACCAAAATTATTTTATGGGGTCAGCCTGCGAATACTACAGATATCTCTAAAAATGCGTCATCCCATTTTTGGTGGATTACTAAAGATGGGACGAAAAGCCATAATTTTTCTAAAAGTGGGACGGAGAGTGTGATGAGGTGCCACTGAGATTGAATGCTAGAGGCGCAGGCCCTTGACTGTAACTGTTGATTTTTGCGCTAGACCTACATAGCATAAGCGTCTTCGGAAAGAACGGATTTGAGAGGATGCCCATACGACTTGAGACATGTGTAATTTGGATCTCGTATGAAATTCTAAAATTTCCCCCCTTCTTTTTATACCCCGTATCACCAATCATCGTCAGCATTTTTTTACTTTAACATCGGGCTTGAGCCTGGAGGCATTATGTTATGTCATGCATGG
>JAYWHF010000488.1:0-2767 GCA_043777855.1 Gammaproteobacteria bacterium
CGCTGTTGGTCTACGATGATGGAAATCATTTCGGGTTCAGGATTGAGAAATAACGCTAGATCTTGATTCGAAAAGCCAGGAAAAGTGGAGGTGACATGCGTGGCTGCACTCAGCAATGTACGGCACACTACATCGGGCAATGTTTCCGTCTTATTGATTTGAATAAATACCGTACGCAACAACCGCAATGCCGATTCGGCTCGCTCGGCGTAACGCCCCATCCAAAACAAATTTTCAACCACTCGACTGGGTAGCTCGCTGGAATTTTCTTGCGCCGATTGTGCGTCGGGAGAGCGAAGGGTAAATTTTTTCTCCGGCTCTGACGCGATTACCCATGTATCTTTTGATACAGAGCCGCGCTGATTGGAAATTATTTTTTTATCCGCTTCCAAATTAACTCGCGTTAACCCGCCAGGGAGTACCGCGTAAGATGTTTCGCTAGCCACCGCAAAAGTACGCAAAATTGTTGAACGCGGTTGAATTTTTCCTTGATGCCAGGTTGGTGTTTTCGAACTCTGAACATATTCTTGCGCAGTATATTGATAAGGATTTTTCCGCAAACGATTTTGCCACGCCTGCAACTTGGTATCATCTAATTCTGCACCGTAAACCTCATAAAGACCCGGCTTGCGATAGGTAGGTTTTATCATCATGGTTTTTAAATTGGCACACACATACTCCAAATCGTCGGTATTGCCGCACCACCAAGTCTTTACGGACGGCATACGTAATTCACGGCCCAGCAATGCTTGGGCAATTTGCGGCAAATAGCGCAGCAAGGCTGGGTTTTCCAACACGCTCGACCCCAGTGGATTGGCAATAGCGATATTCCCCATGCGCGCAACTTCGAGTAACCCCGGTACGCCCAAGCGGGAATTACCTTTCAACTCTACCGGGTCACAATAAATATCATCTACACGGCGCAAAATCACATCCACACGTTTTAAACCGTCCAGCGCTTTCATCCACACATAGCCATTGCGCACACTGAGATCACTACCTTGTACTAATTGAAAACCTAAATAGTTAGCGAGATAAGCATGTTCAAAATAGGTTTCGTTGAATGAGCCGGGCGTGAGCACGACTATGCGGGCGATCCCTCCGTTGGGATTTAAATCAAGTAACTTTTGCCGCATCCGTGCAAAAAATAATGACAACCGATGCACATGGCTATCGCGAAACAAACTCGGAAATACTCGGTTCATTACCGTGCGATTTTCTAACGCATACCCCGCTCCAGAAGGCGCCTGAGTACGATCAGCCATCACAATAATATTGCCATCAGGGCCACGCACTAAATCTACACCATGAAGAATAAGCTGATGGTTGCCCGGAAGTATTACCTGATGGCACGGGCGCAAAAAACCGCCGTGAGAAAACAACAATTCGGGAGGAATAACACCTTGCTGAATAAGTCTGCGTTCACCGTAAATATCTTGCAGCAGTAAATTAAACAACTCAGCACGTTCAATGAGCGCCGCCTCAGTGACACTCCATTCCTCACTACTAATGAGCAGTGGAATGGGATTGAGTTGCCAAGTTTGGTTAGCGTCGGGCTCGTCGTAAATCTTATAGGTGGCACCGTCATCACGTAAAATACGCCGAACTTTTTTCTGCCGTTCGTCAATAACCTCTGCGCCAAGCCCTTGCAAACTATCCAACAAATATTTCCAGTGCTCACGGACTTCGCCGCCCGGGGCATAGGCTTCATCTATGCCATCGCTGGGCGATGAGTATTGAAATTGCACCGAATCACCAGAGCTTTGTGACTGCGTCTGCGATTGGGAAATGGTTTGATTCATAGTGGTCGGCTTTAGCAATGATTTCAAAAAATTCATTCTACCCGCTTTTTTAATCGATTAGGCTTTGAAAATGCTAGGTTAGGCTTTGAAAATGTATCACCGCCTTAAATCCAGCGTGTAGGGGTACTCATCAGCCGGCTCTTCCGGTGGAGGAGCCATAGGTCGCGGCACCTCCGTATGAACAAAAAAATCGCGCAAAATTTTGCCGGCTGGCGAAACTGGCAGGGCTCCGGGCGTGTAATTAAAATCGAAAAACCGATTGCCGCGACGCGACTCTGCTTCATTCGCATTCACCGGAAAAGTCTCATAGCTACGACCACCGGGATGGCTAACATGGTAGGTACAACCACCCACCGTTTTACCATTCCAGGTGTCGATTAAATCAAAAACCAAGGGCGAATGTACGCCAATTGTAGGATGCAGTGCGGACGGTGGTTGCCATGCACGATAGCGTACACCTCCCACAAATTCGCCCTGCTTCCCTGTCGGTTTCAAACAAACACGCCGGGAATTACAACAGAGAATATAGCGCCCTGTGGTCAACCCAGTTACTTTCACTTGTAAGCGTTCTAGTGACGAATCCACATAACGCGATGTACCAACGCTGGAAATTTCTTCACCTAAAACATTCCACGGCTCAATGGCCCAACGCAATTCAATCCCGATATCACCTAGCTGCACGCGCCCATAATGGGGAAAACGAAATTCTTCAAACGCTGCTAACCATTCAATCTGAAACGGATAACCATGGTCGTTTAAATCTTGCACCACATCGCGCAAGTCTTCCCACACATAATGCGGCAACATAAATTTATCGTGCAGCAAGGTTCCCCAACGAACCAGCGGTTTGTGGTAGGGATCTTTCCAGAAGCGACTAATCAGGCTGCGTAGTAATAAGACTTGTACTAACGACATTTGCGCGTGCGGTGGCATTTCAAAACCGCGAAATTCTAAAATCCCCTGCC
>JAYWHF010000489.1:0-2754 GCA_043777855.1 Gammaproteobacteria bacterium
GAATCTACTCGATTAGCCCGCAACCTAATAATGGAATCGCAGCGCCATTCTTAAGAAGAACACATTACTGACGGAAAGTCTGTTCGAAAGCGAACAGACGCAAACCCTGTGATACATCAGAATCGACAAGATAATTCCTCGTGGACGATAGGTTTATAACAATTTTGCATTGGCGTGTTGCTGGTGCTTTATTTACCTTCTATTTATAAACTGGAGATATATATGAAACATATTCATTTGCTTCTACCTGATGTAACTGTAGCAAAGCGTGTTGTGGATGAGTTATTGCTGGCCCATGTTAAGTGGGAAAATATACACATCTTAGCCAATTCAAAAATTTCCCTAGAGGATCTTCCAGAGGCCGATACAACGCAGAAGAGTGATTTACTCGCTGCTCTTGACCGAGGTATTGCAGTAGGTGGCCTGGCCGGAATGCTTGCTGGATTGATGGCGATTGCAATTCCTGCTGCAGGCATAACACTGGCGGGCGGAGCTATATTGGCGATAACACTTGGTGGAGCTGGCGTAGGTGCTTGGACTGCAGCCATGATTGGCGTGAGCCTGCCAAATTCTCGACTCGAGCAATTTCAAGATGCCGTTGACAGCGGCGAATTGTTAATGATAGTGGATGTGCCCGAATTAGAAGTACAAACAATCAAGTCTATTATCCTAGCTAAATATCCAAACGCTGATTTTCATGCAACGCATCAGAATCAAGCAACCTTCGTTTCATGATGAGTCTCACCAAAATTAAAGGCTGGATTGAAAGCTAAAGCCCAATCATTTTTTTTTAGCGCGTTGTCAAAAAGTATTTAATGTCCTTAATTAATGCTGGGCGCAGCACAAGACCAGCCGGCCGTGTCGCATAAAACTCAAGCTCAAGCGCATTTTTGCTGGCTTTAATTTAACCAACCCCCTATAATGCGCGCACTTTCAGTAACGCCCCTCCTATTCGTGAGATTGATGTTGTGGGCATAGCTGAGCAGGCAGGATGCCTGAGGGCTGCCCAAACACTAAACACGACTGTTCGTTGTATCAGCCTGCCAAAGTGCGCAATCATCGCAGAGTTAGGATTAACTCGCCGATTGCACTGTGCTTACGTTTCTTAGTGTTAGAAAAAGCACGCGGGATTCGTTGATTTAATCGCCTCAAATTGCAACAGGCTTGAATGCCGCAATTCTTATTTGTGCATTACATGCTTTACGAAAGTTTGTATGAAAAATTTCGTAAAGCATGTAATGCACCCATAGCGACCCGATCATCGCACCCACATGGGCTCCACATTATTTAATTGTGGAGCAATCATAACTCGATCAATAAAAATAAAAATAAAACGACTCACTGGCTGTTTATTTGCTGGCGATGTAGTTTATTTTTTAATTTTTTAATTATAGGTTTAAAAAATGACTGACCAAATTCTGTTTACCGACTTAGCCTTATCTGCACACGTACTCAAAGCCATTCAAAACGTTGGCTATGAGGTGCCCTCACCCATTCAAGCCGCCGCAATTCCTGTGCTACTAGCCGGTGGCGATATCGTAGGTATGGCGCAGACTGGAACCGGTAAAACAGCGGCATTTGCGCTGCCTTTATTGTCGCGCATCGACATGAAACAAGTAGACCCACAAATTCTCGTACTCGCACCTACCCGCGAATTAGCGATTCAAGTCGCCGAAGCCTTTCAAAAATACGCCAGTGAAATTCCCGGCTTTCATGTGTTACCAATTTACGGTGGCCAAGATATGTCTACGCAGTTGCGCCAACTAAAGCGCGGTGCTCATGTGGTTGTTGGCACACCAGGTCGCGTTATGGATCACTTGCGCCGCAGCAGCTTAAATTTAAATAGCTTGAAAGCCCTCGTACTCGACGAAGCTGATGAAATGTTACGCATGGGCTTCATTGATGATGTTGAATGGATTTTGGAACACACACCCAAAACTCGCCAAACAGCGCTTTTCTCAGCGACCATGCCAAAAGAAATTCGCCACGTTGCCAATAATTATTTAAACAACGCGCAAGAAATTAGCATCGCCAGCAGCCAATCAACTGATGCCAATATTGAACAAGTTTATTGGATGGTCAGCGGCACCAACAAATTAGATGCACTGACCCGCATCCTAGAAGTCGAGCCTTTCGACGGTATGATTATTTTTGTACGCACGAAAACAGCAACCGTTGAACTCGCCGAAAAATTAGAAGCACGCGGCTATTCTGCATCGCCCTTAAACGGCGACATGAATCAACAATTACGCGAACGCACTATTGAACGCTTAAAAACAGGCAAGCTCGATATTGTGATTGCAACGGATGTTGCCGCACGCGGTATCGACGTTGAACGCGTCAGCCACGTTGTCAACTACGATATTCCTTACGATAGCGAAGCTTACGTTCACCGCATTGGTCGTACTGGTCGTGCAGGCCGCAGTGGTAAAGCCATTTTATTTGTCGCCCCGCGCGAAAAACGCTTACTGTATACCATCGAAAAATCCACTAAAAAGCCCATTACATTGATGGAATTACCCAGCGGCGCAACGGTAACCCAACATCGTATTGCACAGTTCACAGCGCAAATTACAACAGCATTAGCTGAGCAACCTGACATGTCTTTCTTCAACGACTTGTTGGCAGAGTTCAGCAATAAAAACGAAGTCTCTCCAGAAGAAATTGCTTCTGCTTTGGCGTATATTTTGCAAAAAGAGCGCCCACTACAAGTCAAGTTTACCGACGTAAAACCAGAGCGCTCCAGCGAGCGCA
>JAYWHF010000490.1:0-2752 GCA_043777855.1 Gammaproteobacteria bacterium
ATCTCCCAGCACCAGAATTGTTAAGTTTAGATATAGTCGCGAGCAAAGACATCTTTGTCGAAGAAAGGATCTATAGTCATTTGTTAAAAAGTAACTGTCCTGTAACGGGACAGCCGGATTGGGCGACGGTATTTATTGATTACCGAGGGCGCAAGATTGATCACGCGAATTTACTGCGTTACATCATTTCATTTCGCGAGCATCAGGATTTTCATGAGCACTGTGTAGAGAGAATATTTGTCGACATCTTATTGGCCTGTGAGCCGACTTACCTATCTGTTTTTGCCCGTTATACGCGTCGAGGGGGGCTTGATATCAACCCCTTTAGAAGTACGCTGGAGTCAGCGAAGCCAATTGTGGGGCGGTTGTTGCGCCAATAAATTTTATGTAGCGTGGCGGTGGTTGCTATGTGGCGTGGCGGTGCGTTATACGATGACTTTGTCGCGTAGGCGTTCTGCAGCTTTTTCTAAAGATTCTATAACTTTTTCTTTATCGTAATTACGTACTTTATCGAGATCCAAGTACATCGAAAAGCCTTCCGCGCGATCTTCAAAATAGCTTTGATTTTTTCCTAAGTCTTTTCTAAAATCTGCAACTTGATAAACTTTAACCGGCAACGCAAAACCCTTTACGTGAATTTCACCCTTATCTCGACACATTACAACGTCTTTCGTGAGTGACCAAGTTTCGTGGGAGATTAGAATTTCATCCGGCTCCGCAGCTGATTCCAATCTACTTGCTAAGTTAACTTGAGTGCCCAGGACTGTGTAGTCCAAATGGCTAGATGTACCAAAGGTGCCAACGGTGCAGTAACCGGTGTTGATCCCCATACGAATTTGCAAAGGTTTTTTAATGCCTTGGTTAAACCATTCTAGCTGAAGAGAGCGCATTTTCTTCTTCATTGCAATAGCCATGGAAACACAACGCACGCAGTCTGCTTTTACACCCTGACTATTGCTGTCGCCAAACAGGACCATAATCGCATCGCCCATAAACTTGTCAATCGTTCCACCATGTTGCGTTACAATTTTCGACATTTCAGTTAAGTAGTGGTTGAGTAGTTCGTTGAGTGCTTCAGCTTCAATTTCTTCAGCAAGCTGGCTAAAATCTTTGATGTCTGAAAAGAAAACACTCAGTTTTTTCCGTTCGGCTTGCAGTGTTTCATCTTTGCCCTGATTGATTGCTTTCCATACCGTTGGGGGAAGATAGCGCGATAATTTATACGCGCGAATTTTGTGCCATTTCTGTTCGTTCTCGAGCTGCTTTTGTGATAGCGATAGTTTATGAAATCGCTGGTGCATATATATTGCATACACAAGGAAGTAAGTCGCTATGCCAATTAAACTAGCTACGCTGATTTCTATGCTGGTAGAAAGTACAAGTTGTGGTGAATGAAACACAAAGCTGATTAAGACGCCAACAGCAAATGCTGAATTGTCTTCCATCAGTTTACGTAAGCCGCCACTTATCAGGGCGTTAAACTGAATCATGGTAAGAAACAAGATGCACGGCAGAAGGCTAAAATTTATGAACCCGAGTACCATGCCGATAAGCCCCGCGTCCACATACGAAAGCCAGCGCGAGGTCTTCATTAAGGTTTCTATCGGCTGTTTGTGTGTAAAAAAATAGGTTGCGTAAGCATAGACGAGTAGGCCCACGATGGTTAGTGAGTAGAGAGGACTAATATCTGACCAATTAACCAGTGAGGCGAGTGTTCCCGCTGTCGCGAAACAAATTAGGGTGCGAAAGTAATATTGTTGCAGGGGAGATTCAGATTGCATAGTTTCTTGGTTGCCGGTCATGTTAAGAAGGCCTGAATGCTCGTCGTTATTATCGAATACGCCATCACTGCAGAAGACGTACGCCGTTGCGCTTCTATTAGACGTCCTTTTACTTAAAAAGTAAATAAAATGCCCGTCATTCTAAGAGGATGATCTACGCAAGCGCTTTTTTAGGGCTCATCGTTCGCGTTGGTTTTGAACGGTTACTGACTAGTTTTTGAGTTTTAGATTTAAGTACTTTTCTTCCAGATCGGCATATTGTTTTTGCAAGTCGGTAAGTTCAGTTTGGATTCTTTTTAGCTCGACGGGCTGTGCCGTTGTTTGTGAGGGAGCTGGCGACGAAGCCGCGTTTCGCTTAAGCGCTTCATTCATTTTCTCAAGTTCCGCTAAACTTTTGACTAGGTCTTTACTTTCCAGCGAAAAATTTTGTAAGGTATCTTTGATCCGCTGGTTTTCTTCTTTGAGGTCTGTTTGAGCGCTAAGTAGTTTTTCTTTGCTAGTTAATTCGGCTTGAACGTGCTCGAGTTCCTCTTCGAGTAACTGTACGCAAACTTCTGATTCTTGCACAAAGCGAATTTGACGTTGTAGTTGTTGCTCAAGTTCTTGAAACACGGCTTCTTTTTCCGTCGGGTTTGACGCTTCCGCCAATTTACGCTGTAGTTGATTTATAGTGCGGTGTTGGTCAGCAGCTACATTGCGCAGCTTCACAATTTCTTCTGCGGCTCGTGGATCTTGACGAGTGATAAGAATAGTTTTTTGATTAGATGAAGAATTAGCGTCGTCTGCGGCATCTAAAAACGACTGACTGACCTCATTGTAAACGCCATGATACTGCTGCAGTAAATCTTGAAAGCCCTGTTTGTTAGTCAGCTCCTCGGACTTCGCGTTTAGCTGTTTGTAATAGTTCTCTGCGTTTGCTTGCGCGCTAGACCATTGCTTTTCCATGTCAAAAAATAGAAGTTTAAATTTTT